>CALGYL010000420.1 GCA_937934775.1 uncultured Clostridia bacterium | reverse complement strand
TGATCATCCAAATTGACAGTTCAAACAATAGGCCGGCCTTCAGCGCGCTCGCGAAGGCTGGCCTATTGTTTGGTTTCCCATGTCGTTAACAGTTCTCTGGCCTTATACCAATGCAAAATATGGATCACTCCAAAGCGCCGAGGGATTTTCGATGCTGCGCAAGCAGCCGCAGCGAGGCAACCTTTCGGGAAACGCCTTCGGCATGAAATACAGCGCTTTGCCAACGCGGATTGCGGCACGGTTCTGCGTGAAAATTTCCGGCGTAACGAGTAATTCATATTTGGAATTCGTATAAATCATTTGATGCGCCCAGCGCCTCAGGGCCTGAGCCGGGCGTACAGCTTCATGTCCAGCACATCGCCGTTCTTCACGGCGTTGCGGCGCATCAGGCCCTCCAGCTGAAAGCCCGCCTTCTCCAGCACACGGCAGGAGGCCGCGTTGCGGGCGAACGGTTCGGCATAAATCCGGAGGAGGTCCGTGTTTTCAAACGCCCAGTCGCAGGCCGCCCGGACCGCCATTGTGGCGACGCCCATGCCCCAATGGGCCTCGGCCACGTAATACCCCATCTCCGCGGTGCGCCGGTGAATGTTCTGCTGACGGAACACGCCGATGCTGCCCGCCGCGACGCCGTCCACATCGATCGCCCAAGCGTACGCCGCGCCATCCTCTGCGCTCAGCATCGCCCGGATGAAGCCTTGCGCATCCGAAAGGCCGTAGGGAAACGGGATCCCGTCCCGAAGGTTATCCAGTATCTTGGGGTTGTTGATCGCCCGGACCAAATCCGGCGCGTCCTCCATCCTCCAGGGGCGTATGTGCGCCTGCATTCGGCCTACTTCCTTTCGCCCATTGTGTCTATTGGTTCCGTCGCGCCCTCCCGGTCGAGGCTCTGAAGAAACGAATCGATCTCCCCGTTGACCCAAACCGGATTGTCCGCGTTTGAGAAGTGCGCGGCGTCCGGGATGATTTTCAGCGGATAACCGGTCCGCTCCGCCCATGCCCGGCAATAGGCGCGCACCTTGCCGGTCCGGTCATACTCGCCCAGCAGAATCAGAACCGGGAAATCGAACGAAGCCGCCCGGTTCTCCTCCAGAAATTTGCCGTACGCCGCGTTCATCTGCTCCGCAATGTCCGACTTTGTCAGCGGCTCCAGCATGTCGCGCATCATCGCCCGTCCCCGCTCGGTCCGGGATACGAACTGCGCCATCGCGCGCCGGAGAAACCCTTCCGGATACCATTTCGCAATGCATCCGGCCTGCCGAATCCAGAAGCGGTCGCTTTTCGAATAGTACCCTTCGCCGAAGGGCGTGGTATCCAGCGCCACCAGGCCCTCCACCATCTCCGGGTGCTCCAGCGCGAACATCTGGCACGGATAGCCGCCCATCGACATGCCCACCAGCACGCAGCGCCCGATGCCTTCCTGCCTCAGAATCGCATACAGTTCCGCCGCCGTATTTTTGTAGGAGAAATCCCGGTACGGGCGGGACTTTCCGTGCATCGGCACATCCCAGAGGAGCAGCGTATGCGCCCCCGCGAAATGCTCGACCTGGGGCGCAAACATCGCATGGCTTGCTGTCACGCCGTGGGTGAGCACCAGGCAACGGCTGCCGGGCGCGCCCCGCGCGATCCAGTAATACGTCCGCCCCCGCGCGGATTCCACAAAGCGCTCCGTCAGAGCACAGTCCCCATTCATTGGTGTTCGCCTCGCTTTCGCGGCGGAATCAGCGTCTTTCCGTCCAGATAGTGCCGGTATTTGACAAAATCGGAGGGCGCAAACGGTGCGCCGTGGGCGGGGTAGACGCGTTTGGGCGAGAGCTGGCACATCCTATCCCAGGATGCGCCGAACCGCGCCGGGTCCTCAATCCAGATGGTGTGCCGCGCCACGCTGATCACCGCGTTCATCGCCGCGTCGCCGCAGAACAGTTGGCCAGTCTCCGGGAGGAACAGGCCCAGGGAATCCGCCGTATGGCCGGGCAGCACGAGACTCTTGATCGGAAGCCCCATCCGCTCAAAAACCTGATCGCCTTCATCCCGGATCAGGATCGCCCGCTCGCCCGGGTCCACGACCGGGTAGGAAAAGTCCCGCTTGACGAGCGAGAACCAGGAGGCGGGCCGGGAGGAATACCCCGCCCCGGGCGGCTCGGCGTTCCTGCCGGCCTTCAGATAGGGCAGCGCCAGCGGACTCAGTACCACCCGCGCATCGCATGCACCCATCAGTTCCGAAAGAAAGCCCGCGTGGTCGTCGTAGTGATGGGTCAGAAAGATGTATTGAAGCGACTTGAGCGGCCAAAGCCGTTCGAACCGTCGCCGGAAGGTCGTCATGCCGCCGGGGTAACCGGCGTCGATCGCGATCACGCCTGCGGGCGTCTCCAGCAGGTAGTTGTTCAGTATGTAGGACCCGATGTTGCGCACCCTGATCTCCACGAGCCTCCCCCCTTTCAGGCATTGTACCACGCGCGATGCGGGCAGACAAGCCGCGCGCGTACCGGCAGCAATCAAAAAATGCCCGGCGACACGCGTGCCGGGTCAGACCATCAACAAAGCCTCGTTCTTCCTCATTCGCTTTCGGCGACCAGTGCGCCGGAAGCGTGTTTCTGCCAACAGTAGCGCACACTGGTGGT
>CALGYL010000419.1 GCA_937934775.1 uncultured Clostridia bacterium | reverse complement strand
GCGGCGGCTTCTCGTTGATGGTGGAGGCGCTGGGTCCGTCCGGCATGGCGGAAATTCCGTTGGTCATTGCCAATGTGCAGCGGCCCGGCCCGGTGACAGGCCTTCCCACCCGCACAGAGCAGAGCGACCTGCTCTTCACCATCTCCGCGTCCCAGGGCGAATTCCCGCGCCTTGTGATCGCGCCGACCAACCCCGAGGACGCGTTCTATCAGACGATGCGCGCCTTCGATCTGGCGGAAAAGTATCAGATTCCGGTTGTGCTGCTCTCAGATCAATACCTGGGCGACTCCTCCTACACGGTCCCGCGCCTTGATCCCCGGAAGATCGCCGTTTCAAAGCCCGCATCCAGCCACTATGGCCCGGAGGAGTACCTGCGCTACCGGTATACGCAGAGCGGCGTTTCGCCCCGGCTCCTGCCCGGCTTTACAGAGCATCTGGTGACCGCCGACAGCGACGAGCATGATGAGCGCGGCGCGATTACCGAGTCCGCCGAGGTGCGCACCCGGATGATGGACAAGCGCATGAGAAAACTGGAAGACCTTGGAAAAGAACTTCGCGAACCGGAATTCCTTGGCGCGGAGGACTTTGAAACGCTGATCGTGGGCTGGGGCTCCGCCTGGGGCCCGATCCGGGAGGCGTTGCGCCTTCTGAATGTCCGCGGCGGCAGAAAGTTCGCGGCGCTGGTCTTCTCGGACGTCTATCCGCTGCCCACGCACCTACTGATGGAAAAGGCGGCCAAAGCCAAAGAAATCATCCATGTGGAACAGAACTTCACCGGCCAGCTGGCAAAACTCATCCGGATGGAGACCGGCATCCGGATGAACCGGAGCATCCTCAAATACGACGGGCGACAGATATCCGGCCGGGAAATCGCCGATGAACTGGAAAAGGAGGGCGCGCAATGAGCATCGCCTATGAAACCTGTGAAACGGCGTGGTGCCCGGGCTGCGGCAACTTCATCATTCTGGACTGCCTGAAAACGGCGCTTGAGCGCCTTGGCAAAAAGCCCCATGAGGTTTTGCTGGCCGCGGGCATCGGCCAGGCGGCCAAGACGCCCCAATACCTGTCGGCAAACGCCTTCTGCGGTCTGCACGGCCGCGCGCTCCCGGCGGCAATCTCCGCCAAGATCGCGAACGACAACCTGACCGTCATCGTCGACTCCGGCGACGGCGACTCCTACGGCGAGGGCGGCAATCACTTCCTGCACAACATCCGGCGCAATGTGGACATCACCCACTTCGTACACGACAATCAGGTCTACGGCTTGACGAAGGGCCAGGCCTCCCCCACCTCGGATCTTGGCTTTGTCACCGGCATTCAGACCGGCGGAAACATCAACATGCCACTAAACCCAGTGCTCATGGCCATCGCGGGCGGCGCGGGCTTCGTCGCCCGGGGCTTTACAGGCCACAAGGAGCAACTGACCGACCTGATGGTGACAGCCATCTCCCATAAAGGCTACGCGCTGGTGGACATCCTGCAGCCCTGCGTCAGCTTCAACAAGGTCAACACCTTCCAGTGGTACAACCAGCGCGTGTATGATCTGCCGGATCACAACCCCTTCGACCGCGCGGAAGCCATGCGGCGGGCGATGGAATTTGGCGAGAGAATCCCGTTGGGCATCCTGTACCGCGAGGAAAAGCCCACCTACCACGACAGAAACCCCGCCCTGCACGCATCGCCCCTGGCGGGGCGTGTACCCGATCTGGCGTTTGTGGACCGAATGATCCAATCGCATCAATAAATCTGCTGGATTGGAGGAGAACACCATGGCGAAAAACCCTATGACCCTGGACTTTCTGAGGAGTGCCTACGGCGGAGAGAGCATGGCGCACATGCGGTATCTGTACTGGGCGGAGATGGCGAAGAAGGAGGGCTTCCCCAACATCTCGAAGCTCTTTGAGGCCATCTCCCACGCGGAGCGCGTACACGCCTCCAACCACTTCCGTGAAATCGGCGGCGAGACTCGCGACATGACCGTCACCTCCGGCGCGATCTCCGGCACCGGCAAGACGGTGGACAACCTGCAAGGCGCCATCAACGGCGAACTGCACGAGGTGGAACAGATGTACCCGGTGTACCTGAATGCCGCGGAGTTTCAGGGCGAGAACGGTGCCAAGCGTTCGTTCCATTTCGCGTTGGAAGCGGAGAAGCTCCATGCCGAGATGTTCAAAAACGCTCAGGATCACGCCAAGGCAGGCGAGGACATGCCGCTCACAGGCGTGTACATCTGCCCGGTCTGCGGCCATACCGCGCTGGACGAAGCCCCGGACCGCTGCCCTGTCTGCGGCGCGAAGAAGGAACTGTACGTAGCGTTTTGAACGATTGAAATCTCACGGGGACTTTAGCAGCGATAAATCCTACGCGTTTTTCGATGCGAAAGGAAGAAGCTGCGTGCGCCTGAAATCCTACCAGATTTCCGCCGCGGCGTCCTGACGCTTTTTCATCAACAGGCCATCAAATCTGAGGGCCGGAGCCTCGTCTGGAGGCTCCGGCCCTGTCTGTCTCAGTAGATTTACGGCGCGTCTTCAATCATGGAAGCGATCTTCAGGAATTCCGCTTGCGAGGGCAGAACACGCTTCTCCCTGGGCGGAAACAACTGGTCGAACGCCTCCAGATGCGCGGGATCGACCTCAAAGGCCTCCGACTCCAGAAAACGTCCGCAGACGCCGTCCAGCGCGCCCAGAAAGAGCGGCAGCACCTGCAGCGCGGCGGCATATTTCCCATCCGCGGTACGGATGTCAAACGCTCTGCCCGCACGGAAACCGTACTTTTGATAGTAGGCGGGGTTTCCAAAGATGATCACCGCAGAATGGCCCTGCTCTCTGGCCAGCGCAATGCCCCGCTCGATCAGCGCCCGGCCCACGCCCTGCCGCTGGCATTCGGGCAATACGCTGACCGGGCCGAAGGTGACGGTTTCAAATTGCTCGCCATTCGAACCGATCACCCTGGACTGAGAAAATAGAATGCTGCCGACGATTCGCCCGTCCGCCTCCGCAACCAGATCCAGTCCCGGCAGGAACTCCCTCGAATCGCGCAGCTGCCGCGCCACTAAGTGTTCGCTGCATCCGGGCACATGCAGATCCCAAAACGCCTCCCGGGTCAGCGCCTCGACGATGCATACGTCCTCCGGGCGTTCGCTGCGGATAGATACATTCATCCATTTCACCTCTTTGATCGTTGATGGCTCTATTCTAGCACGCCAACGAGA
>CALGYL010000418.1 GCA_937934775.1 uncultured Clostridia bacterium | reverse complement strand
TTCCTACGCCGCGGATTTCCATGAAGTAGCGGATCATCTCCGGCGCTTCGCCCACCAACCGGTTCGACGAAATGCGGCGAATGTCCACCACGTCGTTGGCCACCAGCCGGTGCCCGCGTTTGACCAACTCCAGCGCGGCCTCGCTCTTGCCCACGCCGCTCTCCCCGGTGATCAGAAGGCCGCTTCCGAACACGTCCACCAGCACGCCGTGCTGGGTGATCCTGGGGGCCAGGTAGTTGTTTAGAAAGTTGATGATCCGAAGAACCAGCTGGGTGGTGTCCTCATGGGTGGAAAACAGCGGCACGTCGTGGGCCTTGGCGGCTTCGGCCAACCCCTCTACCAGCGGCATGTTGTGGCAGACGATCACGCAGGGGATGGGATAGCTGAAAAACTGGTTCAGCCGCTCCCTGCGGGTAACCTCATCCAGCGAGAAGAGGTAGCTCATCTCCACCTTGCCCAGAATCTGCGGCCGTTCGTGCGCAAAGTGCGTCCAGTAGCCGGTCAGTTGGATGCCGGGCCGGTTGATGTCGCTCGACTCAATGGCAAGCTCCGGCGAGCTGCCGGTGGAAATGGTCTCCAGTCCCAGATCTTCGACAAAGTCCTTAACGGGTACCATGCGATCAGTCCTTTCGGGCGGACGCGATGCGCCCCTCCTCCAACAATCCTTCAATCACCTGCGCGACGCCGTCCTGGTCGCTGGGCGGCGCCGAAAGTAGCCCTTCGCGCACGCTTTCCAGCGCGTTCGCCACCGCGTAGCCATGTCCGGCCCAGCGGAGCATGCTCACATCGTTCTCATTGTCGCCAAAGGCGGCCACGTTCTCCCGGGGAATGCCCAGGTACCGGGCCAGCGCCATGAGCGCCGCGCCCTTGTGAACGCCCGCCGCCGTGCATTCCAAATAATTGGGCCGGGAAAGCGCGATTTCCATGCGCCCGGCAAACATCGGGGCCAACTCCCGCGCGAGCGCCGACGTAACCATCGGCTCCGCGATCAGGAGTAGCTTGCAAAGCGGCCCGTCGATCCACCCGGACAGCTTCACGCCCACCGCTTCGCCCCAGATGCCGCCGATGCCCCGGGCGTACAGGTCGCTGAACGCGTTCTCCCGCTCGAAGCAGTAGCCTTCCCGCGTAAACGCCTGCACGTGGATGCCCCGCTCCTCGGCAAAGCGCGCCACCTGCCTTGCGTCCTCCACAGGAACCTCGCGGGCCGCGATGGTATTTCTGGCAACGGGATCATAGAGGAGCGCGCCGTTAAACGCGATCAGCGGCGCGTTGACGCCGATCTGCCCGGCGTAAACCGACATCGCCTTCACCATGCGTCCGGAGGCCAGCGTGACAAGCGCCCCGGCTTCCATAGCGCGCTTCAGCGTCCGAATGGTGCGACTGGTCAGTTCCGCGCGCTTGTTGAGCAGTGTTTCGTCAAGGTCCGACGCGATCAGTTGAATCGGCATGGCAACCCCCAGAGTTTTCTCCACCTTATTATACAACCAAAGCCGTACACGGCGCAAATGTTTTTCGTAAACTCGCCATCCATCGGGCAAGTGCGCCGCCCGCCGCCGTCACGAGGCCTACCCAACATACATCGCAAGATTTGCCATAATTTTCGTCCGTACCGCCGCAAATGTTTTCGAAAATTCGCTTTTAACTTCGGCGGAACGCGCTACAATACGAAGAAGGGCTTTTGCCCTGCTTTTTCATGCGATCGCCGCGCCTCAAAAGAACCGCGCGCGAGGCAGGCATCACACAAGTGGACCGCGGTTTTTCGCGCGGCCCGGCAAGGGGGATACCGGATGTCGCGCGAGGACAGGTACCCATGGCGTTTTTCACTGTTTCTGGCGGCGTATTATATCGCCAATTCGGTCTACCAAGGGTACATCTCCGTCTACTTTTCCGACAAAGGGCTGGACAGCGCCAGGATCGGCATGCTGATGAGCGCCGTTTCGTTGGTCAGCATCGTATCTCAGCCGACCTGGGGCATGCTGGGCGACCGATCGAGCAGCCGCAACCGGGTGCTGCGGATCATGTGCGTGCTGGCGGCGGGCGCGATTCTTCTTTTGCCGCTCGGCGGCAACCTGTGGTACCTGTCCTGCGTTTTGTGCCTGTTCGCCGCAAGCTACACCGCCATCCAGCCGATGGGCGATTCGGTAATTCTGGAAGCGCTGCAAAAGCGGCATCAGCCCTTCGGGCCGATCCGGCTTCTGGGCACCTATGCCTTCGCGGTTGCGTCGATCTTCGCGGGCCGGTTGATGGACGGCCACTTGGAGCGCGTACCGATCCTGACCGCAGGCATTCTGGGCTTCGTGTTCCTGTCCACCTTCTTCCTGCCGCCCACGGTGGGCCATGCGCGCAAAAAAAGCAGCGCGTCCATCTTCGCCTTGATGCGAGACCGGAAGCTGATGCTGCTGATCGGCTTGGTGACGCTTCTTCAAACCACGCTTGGCTACTTCTATGTGTTCTTCCCGGTGTACTTTACAAAGATGCCGGGTGGAAACTCTTCGCTGCTCGGCTGGGCGTTTTTCCTCTCCGCCGCCAGTGAGACGCCGTTCCTTCTGCTCAGCGACCGGCTGTTTGAGAAACTGGGTGTCGGAAAGCTCCTGCTGATCGCGGCGGCATCCCTCACCGCCCGCTGGGTGATCCTGGCGCTGACCGATAACGTATGGGTGGCGATGGCTTCGCAGCTATTGCACGGCTGGGGCTTCATCGTGATGACGGTGACGATGGCCAAGTACATCAGCATGACGGTTCCGGAAGAACTGCGCGCCCGGGGTCAGATGCTATTGGCGGTTTCGGGCTTTGGCGTAGCGCGGGTGCTTGGCAATCTGGGCGGCGGGTGGATCGGCCAGGCCATCGGCCTCAAGGCTACCTTCGGCCTGATGGCGGGACTGGCATTCCTTTCCCTGCTCGCCTTCGCCCCCCTGTACCTGAAGCGGGAGCCGCACGGCGGAAAAACCTAATCCCGAATACAAACCCCGCCTGCCGGCGCTCCGGATGGTCTCCGGTTGCCCGACAGGCGGGTTTTTGTTTTCATTATTCTATATCTCCGGGGCAAGCAGCGGCTGCGCGCCGGAACGCCCGCATTCCTCTCCAAACGGGGTCAGCGCTTACCCTGCAGGAGGGACGCCGCCAGCGCCGCCGCGGCCCCCGCGAGGAAAACCCAGCCCAGCCAGGGCAGCCCAGCCTGGCCGGACGCCTCCGAAAGGCTCGTAAGGCCTGCGGCCAGAATGAGGGCGGACGCAAGGATGGTCAGAGACAGCCGCGCGTTCCGCCGGTCCCTGGCCCGGCTCTCCTGATCCTGCCCGATCGGGTTGATGTTGAGCGTCACATGGCCCGCGAGCATTCTGGTCAGCACATCTGAAATCTGCCCGGGAATCGCGGTCAGTTTTTCCGACGATCCATACATCTGGAGGACCATCTTTTCCAGCCGGTGGCGGATGCCGTCCGCATCGAAATTGCTTTTGCGTATGTGGGCCGACATGATCCGAAGCAGGTTTGTATCCGGGTCCAGATTGGTCAAAACGCTCTCCAGGATCACGACACTGCGGGCCAGCATGGTCAGGCTGGGCGGCATGGCGATCTCGTGGCGGTGAGCGATCGCCAAAAACTCCTGCATCACATTGCCCGCGTTGATGGAGGACAGCGGCATCTGCCGGTACCTGGACAGCAGCACTTCAATATCCTCCGAAAGCCGCGCCCGGTCGGGCATCTGGCGGCAGACACCCATAGCCAATACCACATCGGTAACCGCCTCGGCGTCGTTTTTCGCGATGGCCTCCATGTATCCAGTGAAGAATTTCCCGTCCGCGCCGGAGAGACGCCCCATCATGCCCAGGTCCAGCCAGACGATTTGCCCCTCCCGGACGCGGATGTTGCCCGGGTGCGGGTCCGCGTGGAAAAAACAGTCGTCCACCGCCTGTTTGATGAAGTTTTCGGCCAGCTTCGCGGCGATCTCACCCGGGTCGTAGCCCGCGTCCATCAGCGCCTCCCGGTCGTCAATCGAGTATCCCTCCACGTACTCCAACACCAGAATATGGGGCGTGACCAGTTCGTCAATCACCTTCGGACAGGCGACGTAGCGGATGTCCGCATTGAGCCGCGCAAATTCCCGAAGGTTTTCCGCCTCCTCCAGAAAGTTCATCTCGTGCTGCGCAGCCTTCCACAACTCGTCAAGCACCATGGAAAAGTCGATCGTCGCGCCCATCGGGGTGAACTTCGCAAGCCCCGTCCCTTTTTTGAGCAGCGCCACGTCCCGCTCCATCGTCTCGTAAATATTCGGGCGCTGCACCTTGGCCACCACCCGCCGCCCGTCCTTCAGCACGGCCAGGTGCGCCTGCGCGATGGACGCCGAGCCAAGCGGTTCCACCTCGACCCGGACGAACACCTCGTCGCAGGGCTTTTGATATTCCGCCTCAATGGCCGCGCGCACAGTCTCAATGGTCATGGGGGCTGCGTCCGAGCGCAGTTTGGTCAGCTCCTGACAGTAGGCCTCGGGCAGAAGGTCCGGGCGTGTGGAGAGGATCTGCCCCAGCTTCACATAGGTCGGCCCGAGCTCCTCGAAGATCTCGCGGAGTTCCTCCGGCGTCATCCCCTTGACGATGTGATGGCGCGACAGGATGGCGGCGATCTCCGCGAACCGCTCCCCCGCGCCCTTGACCGGTTGTGCGTCTTTCATAGCGTTGTTTACGCGCCCTCCATGTCCTTCAGTTTCTTCATAAGTTCCACGCGCTGCTCCGGTGGCATGCACTGAAGGTCCACATCGGAGGCCTTCAGCGGCTCCTTCCGGGCCTTGCGCTTCAATTCCTCGTTGAGCACCTTGCCCTCTTCCACCGCCGTTTCGCCGCGCCGGATCAGCTCCTCCGCCAGCGCCTGCGCCTTTTCAGCCCCGATGGCCGCCACACCGATCCCGGCCATTACCAGTTTTTTCACGCCATCCTCAAGATGCGCCATCGCGTTTCCCTCCGTATCCATGAATGTCGACGCTGCCATTATACCACCTTCGGCGCGCCGTGTCAGCCCAAGCGGCCGCACGCGCTGATGGCTTTCTTTTGACGGACATGGCTATGCGGCCAAATTAACCCCGGAGGCGATCTGGATAGAAAATGACAAAAATCTTTGACATTCCACTTGACACCAGGCCGAAATGTCGTTATACTACAGTAACTGAAACGTTTAAGCGATCCACTGCGCCACCGAAGCGGACTCCGAATTTCTCAAGCGGCGCGCAATCAACCCGGCTAGCGCCGGAACATGAAACGGGGTGCGTACAACGTGAAAAGGCCCAGCATCAAGGATGTGGCCCGGGAGGCGGGGGTATCCACCGCCACAGTTTCCTATGTGTTGAACAACCGCCCCGGCGAAACCATCAGCGCAGAAACCACGGCCCGGGTGCAGGAAGCCGTGGTCAAGCTGCAGTACGTGCCCAACCTTAACGCCCGGAGCCTGCCCAGCCGGCGCACCAACCTCATCGGCGTGGTCATCCCCCAGACGGAACCGGGCAAGGAATTCATGTTCTCCAACCCCTTCTACGGGGAACTGTTGTCCGCCGTGGAGTATACCGCCCGGAAAAGCGGCTATCATCTATTGCTCTCGGGCATGGAGACCGATCAAAGCTATCTGCACATCGCCCGCAACCGGGGCGTGGACGGCATCATCATCGTCGGCACCTATCCCAGCAGCAACCTGGACGAATTGCGCCAGACCGGCATCCCGGTGGTACTGGTGGACACCTATATACAGGATTCCTCCTTTCACACCATCGGCATTCACGACCGGGAGGGCGGGCGCATGGCTGTCCGCTACCTTCTGGGCAAGGGACACCGCCGCATCGCCTTCATCTCCGGATCGATTCAGGAAAACGGCGTCAACGAAAAGCGCTACCGGGGCTACCGGGAAGCGCTGGAGGAAGCGGGCGTCCCCTTTGATCCCCGGTGGGTATACTCCGGCAACGTGGACTACGCCTACGGCGTAGAGGCAGCTGAGGAAATGGCCCGGCGCGGCGGCACTGAAACCGCGGCCTTTGTGACTGCGGACGTACTGGGCATGGGGCTGGTCAAGGGGCTGCACCGGATGGGCAGGGTCCTGCCCAGGGACCTCTCCATCGTCTCCTTTGACGACGTGTACCTGGCGCAGATGGCCGAGCCTTCGCTGACTACCGTGCACCAGGATATCACCCTGAAGGGCGAAAGCGCGGTCCGCATGATCCTCCGGGACACTACGGAAGGCGTCCGGGAGCGGCAGGAATTGATCCTGCCCATCCGGATTGTGGAACGAGGGTCGGTTAAGGACCTGAACGATCCGAACAGCCCCCGCGCCAAAGACTGATTTCCCTCAAAGGAGGCCGCACCATGATCAAGCACCTGGGCGAAGGACTGTTCCCCTTTCAGGACTCCGGCTTTGAGAGACACCCCGCGTTTCCGCAGCCCGGCGAGGCGGTGACGCTGGACGTCCGTCTGGATGACCTGCCCGGCGCGCCCGTGCTCCACTGGCAGGCGGACGGCCGGAAAATGCCCGCGCTAACCGGACTGCCGCTGGACGGCAGAAGGTTTTCTTTCCCTCTCGGCGCATTTGACGCGCCCTGCCGGGTAGAATACGAAATCGAGGCGGGCGGAGAGCGGCTGGGCGGCTTCACCTTCGACGTATGCTCTTTGCAAACCTACGTGGAGCCGCAGGCGGTCACCGCGCTTCCGGCGGAAATTCGGCTGCAGTTCGCGCCTGACTTTTCGCTGATCCTGTCTCGGGACGGCGAGGACCTCCTGCTTCGGACGGGAGCGTTCACGCCGTCTGGGACCCCTTGCGAGACGTCCGAGTGGGCGCTGTCCGGCGGTTTTTCTGTGGAATTCGCGGGCGGGGATTTTCTTTGGAGGCTTAAACGTTTCAGCCTTCCGGTGGCCGTGTGCCAGAGCTTCGACGTATGGCGGGACCGGGACGGCCACGTGGTTCGGGTGCGCATGCGGGGCGATCTGGCCGCGAAATCGATCTTGGGCACTGGCGAGCGCTTCGACGCGGTGAACCAGAAAGGCCGGGGTTCCAACGGCCGGGTGGTGGAGAAGTTCACCCGGCAGGGGGATCAAACCTATCTACCCATGCCGTTTTTCCTGACCGAGCAGGGCTTTGGCTGGCACCGGGACAGCGTGATCTCCGCGGAATTCTCCTTTGGCGAGGATTTTACCATCACTCAGGAGACCGAGGGAAGCCTCTACACACTGGACCGCATCCTGCTGGGCGAGCCCCAGACCGTTTTGAAGAAATTCATCGACCACACCGGCGCGCCCGCGTTGCCGCCGGACTGGGCCTTTGGCCTGTGGATCTCCGCCAACGGCTGGAGCAATGAAGGCGAGGTCCGCGCGCAGCTGAACGCTCTCAGGGAACTGGACTATCCCGCGCAGGTAATCGTGCTAGAGGCCTGGAGCGACGAGCGCACCTTCTACCGCTGGAACGACGACGGCAGCTTCCCCGATCCCGAGGGGCTGGTCCGGGACATCCGGGCGGCGGGGCTGCACCTTGTATTGTGGCAGATCCCCATCATCAAGCACGAATGGAGCGGTCAGCCCGGCACGCACCTGCTCCAGGACATTCAGGAGGCCGTGGAAAAGGGCTACTGCGTCCGCCGGGCGGACGGATCGCCCTACCACATCACCGAGCACTGGTTCCACCACAGCCTGCTCATGGACTTCACCAATCCGGAAGCGGTCAATTGGTGGTTTACAAAGCGTGGACCGCTCCTCGCGATGGGCGTGGAGGGCTTCAAGACCGACGGCGGCGAGTTCCTCTACGAGAACGCCGCGCGCCTGCACAACGGCTCCACCGGCCTTGCCGCCCACAATCAGTATCCAGGTCAGTACATTGGCGCCTATCACGCCTTCCTGAAGGAGCACGGCGTGGACGGCGTGACATTCAGCCGCGCGGGCTACGTCGGCGCGCAGGCCCAGCCCATCCACTGGGCGGGGGATCAACTGAGCGAGTGGGGCGAGTTTTCCGCCCAGCTGACTGCGGGCATCTCCGCCGGGCTGTCGGGCGTGATCTTCTGGAGCTTCGACATCGGCGGCTTCGCAGGAGACCTGCCCACCCCAGAACTGTACCTCCGGGCCACCGCCATGGGCTGTTTCAGCCCGGTGATGCAGTGGCACGCGGAGCCCCGCTCCGGGCAGTTCTTCGCCACCCACGGAAAATCGTTCAACAATGACCGCAGCCCCTGGAATCTGGCCGGCTACTGGAGGGATCCGTCGCTCCTTAAGACCGCGCGCCGCTTTGCGCGGCTCCGGGAAAAGCTGCTCCCCTACCTCGCAGCCGAAGCCC
>CALGYL010000417.1 GCA_937934775.1 uncultured Clostridia bacterium | reverse complement strand
CGGCCTTTTGATCACCGGCGAGAGCGGCGTGGGCAAGAGCGAGGCCGCGCTGGAGCTGGTCAAGCGCGGGCACCGTCTGGTGGCCGACGACGTGGTAGACATCCGCCGCATCTCCTCCAACCGCCTCGTCGGCGAGGCGCCGGAGATGATCCGCTACTTCATGGAAATCCGCGGCGTGGGCATCATCGACATCGCCACCATGTACGGCATCGGTTCGGTCATCCGCTCTAAATCCATCGACATGGTGATTCACCTGGAACTGTGGCAAGAGGACAAGGAGTACGACCGGCTGGGCCTTGAGGAGTGCTATACGCAGATTCTGGGGGTTTCGATCCCGCGGCTGGTTCTGCCGATCCGGCCGGGCAGGAACCTGGCCATCGTGCTGGAGGTGGCGGCCCGCAACCAGCGCCTGAAGCAAAACGGCTTTAACGCCGCCAGGACGCTCAACGAGCGCCAGATTGCGCGCATGCGCTGCGCGCTGTGCGAATCCGGCGACGCAGATTGATTGACGGAGGAATGGCAATGAACGCGGTCGGCATCGATCTGGGCGGAACTTTCATCAAAGCGGGCATCGTGGACGGGTCGGGCAAAATTCTGGTCAAGGGTTCCCGGCCGACGGGTGTGGAGCGCGGGCACGAGGCGACCATCCGCGATATGGCGGAGCTGTCGCTGGAGCTTGTGGACAAATGCGGCCTGACGCTTTCGGATATCGACTCCATCGGCATCGGCATTCCCGGCGTCATCAACAACGACGGCGTGGTGCCGCTGCTCACCAACCTCTTCTGGCACGACGTGCCACTGATTGAGCGCATGAAATCCTACATCGACAAGCCCGTGTTCGTGGCCAACGACGCCACCGTGGCCGGCTTTGCCGAGTCCATTGCCGGCGTGTCGGCGGGCACCCGCTCCAGCGTGTTTGTGACGCTGGGCACGGGCCTTGGCGGCGGCGTGGTGCTCGATGGGAAGCCCTTCGTCGGCTCCCACGGCGTGGGCACCGAGATCGGCCACACAATGCTGGTTCTGGGCGGCGTGCCCTGCACCTGCGGCAACCGCGGCTGCTGGGAGCGCTACGCCAGCGCCACCGCGCTGATCCGCATGGGCCGCGAGCGCATGGCGGCGGAGCCGGAGGGCATGATCGCGAAGGAAGCCAAGGGCGACGCGGAGAATGTTACGGCAAAGCTTGTGATGGACTGCGCCAAGGCGGGCGACCCCGGTGCGGTGGAGGCCTTCAACGAATACGTATACTACCTGGCGGCCGGCCTGGCCAACATGATCAACGTCTACGATCCGGAGGTCATCGCTCTGGGCGGCGGCGTCAGCGCGGCGGGCTCGTTCCTGCTGGACGCGGTGCGCAAAAGGCTTCCGGAGCTTGTCTTCTACAAAACCATGCCCTATGCGCGGGTGGAGATCGCCACGCTGGGCAACGACGCGGGTCTGATCGGCGCGGCCATGCTGGCCATGCGCGCGGAACGCTGAAAATCCGGATGGTTTTCATCCGACCCCCTGGACCAAGAAAGGAAACGAAAAGGAATACATGGTTAATTTCAACGATATCAAGGAAAATCCCGTCGTACACACCTACATTACGGCGGCAAACGACGCGCTGGGCGTAATCGGCTTTACAGAGCACGGCCTCGCCCACGCGACGAAGGTCTCCGGCTGCGCCGCTTCCGTGATCAAGCGCTACGGCGGCAGCGAACGGGAAGTGGAACTGGCGCGCATCGCGGGCTATATGCACGACATGGGCAACATGATCAACCGCGAGTACCATGCGCTGACCAGCGCCACGATGGCTTTCCAGATTCTTACCGGGCTGGGCATGCCGCCGGAGGAGATCGCCACCGTATGCTCCGCCATCGGCAACCACGACGAGGGCAGCGGCATGGCGGTCAACCGGGTGGCGGCGGCGCTGATCCTGGCGGATAAGTCCGACGTGCGCCGATCCCGCGTACGCGCGCCCGGCACGGACGCGTTCCGGGAGGACATCCACGACCGCGTCAATTACGCGGTCACCAAGTCCTGGCTGGAGGTTTATGACGACCGGGACGAGATCTGCCTGAAGATCACCATCGACACTTCGATCTGTCCGGTGATCGAGTACTTCAAGATCTTCCTGACGCGCATGTTCATGTGCAAGGGCGCGTCGGAGTTCCTGGGCGCGCACTTCTCGCTGACGATCAACAACACCGTACTTATGTAGATTTCAAGGAGCTAACGCGATGAAACAGGTGCTGTACTTCTATATGGACGGCTGCCCGTTCTGCCGTCAGGCGGACCGGTGGATGGAGGAAGTGCTTCGGGAACATCCGGAATACGGAAGCGTGGAAGTCCGAAAGGTTGAGGAACGGCGCGAACGCGATTTTGCACGGAGCTTTGATTATTACTTCGTGCCCACGTACTATGTGGACGGCGTCAAGGCGCATGAAGGCGTGGCCACCAAGGCCATGATCGAATCCGTCTTCCAGAAGGCGCTTTCGTAGCGGAAGCCCTGCGGCTCCAGATCGGCGGGCTTGAAGTCCGCCGCAGCGAGCGTACCGGCGTAAATCAAGTATAAGGGTTACATGAAAGCGGCTTGCGCGCAGGAGGCGAGCCGCTTTTTCCTGCCCATTTGGTTCCGGATGATGCGAAGAATTCTGATTGGATGGTAAAAAACAAAGTAGAAATGCCGATATAACAGATGATATCGTGAGCCATCGGTCGAAACTTGGTGCGGGGGTGTTACATGTGAAATGGGAATATGCGTTTTACGATGCGACCATAACGCACGTCGACGCATTGTGGAAAAAGCGGAACCTGGACGATAAAAACAGCCGGACCACGGCGGAGATCATCCGGGATTACGGCAAAGAAGGCTGGGAGCTGGTTTCTGTCGCGCCGTTCAGCTACATCAGCGGCAGCACGTCGTCGCTGCTCTTCACGTTCAAGCGGCCGATGGAGGCCTGAACGCACCGAATGCGTGTGGCGAACCTGACGAAAAGCGCCATGCATCCTCCGAAAACTCGAAAGCCCGGTTGCGACAAGCATGGACCTGCGCCACCTATTACTGGTCGGATTCGCGGCCATCCGCAGCCGGAGCTCATCGCTGTATTGTGTCTCGGGCGTCACTTTTCCAGAGAATCCGCTTTGGCTTCCCGGACCCAGCCCAAAAACTCCTGATCCAGTTGCGCCGGGGCGGACAGGATCAGATGATGGGCGTAGCGGCCAGGGTAAGGTTCCACGATTTGGATGACGCGCGGCGAGTCGATTCTTCTCTTCAACCGCAGTGTCAGCACCAGATAGACCGGCGGCCTGTCCGCGCCTGGATGCACCGGCAGCCACGCGTAGCCGTAGTGCCGCGGCGAACCCAGCGCAATGTCGCTCTTCTGGACGTCAAAACTCGGGTCGCCCATGGCGGCGCAGGCCCGGATCAGCGCGTAGAACAACCCTTCTGCCCGAGGCTCGCGCTCGAAATATTTCGTAACCGCCGGATCGGCCTTAACGCTTCTCATGGCGTTTTCCCTTCGTCCGCCTTGGCCAGCGCGCGGCCGTCCACCGTCAGGCAGCTTTTCTCGATGTCCCAGGTCTTGAAATAGGTCTCCTCCTGCGGAATCCAGTCCGCGAGAAAGCGGTCGTACAGCCCGGGGTTGCGCACCCTGAGCCGCGCTTTCTGCGTCTCTGGATCAACGGTGAGGAAGATCTTCAGGTCATAATCCAGCCGGATATCCGGATGCAGGCAGTAAGAGCCTTCCACCACCGAAATGCGTCCGGGGCGAACGTGGCGGGGCGGCAGAAATTCTCCGGTCAGGCAATTGTAGGGGCGGAAATCGAAGGGTTCGCCTCGGGAGAGGGGCCTGAGCGCGGCCATCAGCCGCTTGCCGTCAATGTTGGCGGCGGGCGCGCGCTCCCCGGCCGCTTTCTGCTGCTCGGTCTGGAAGAAGTCGTCCATATGCACGACCATCGCGCCGTAGACCGACGCGATCAGTTGCGACAGCGTACTTTTGCCGGAACCGCAGCGCCCGTCGATGGCGATCAGAAGGCGCGGCTTGTCCGAAAGCGCGTCGATCCGGCTGAAAACTTCCGTTAAGTGCTGAAACTTGGCCAGGACGATCCGGTATGCGGGATGGTACGCGGCGCGGAAAGCGTCGCTGTGCTCCGGCTGGGGACAGCCTTCCGCCCGGTAACTGGCCACATAGGCGGCGCACTCCGGCCAGGCGCGAACCAGCGCGTCCAACTCCAGTTCAAAGGCGCCGCTCATCGGCATCCGGGCGCTGGCGTAGAACATGCCCGCCGCGGTCTCCGGCTTAGGGAAGTCCGGCGACGCAAGGTTCATGCGCGCAAGGCCCGCGCCCAGCGGCTCAAAGAGAGGAACCGAAGGATCCTTCCGGATGCTCTTCAGTTCTTCCGCAAGCGCTTCCAGCGCGCTTTCACGGCTCATGACCAGGTGCCCGGGGCCGAAGGCGCGCTGGTGGATCAGTTTGACCGCGTCCTGCGGCGTCATCATGGGGTAACGCGCCCGGTGAGCGCGCAGAATCTCTAGCATGGAATCCTCCGGATGTGATTGGGTCCGCGGCGTACCGGGAAATGCCGTATACCGGCGAACCCATGGCGACGGTCGCTGGCCCCTATAGGCCGCGCGCTGTCAATGTCCGGGCCAGTATAGCAGGGCCCAAGGGGGAATGTCAAGGCAGCGCGCTTGATGATATGGAAAAGCTTGAAGGCGGAAAGGTTAACATCCGACGCGGTTCTTCTGATAGAAGGGTTCCAGCCCTTCCGCGGTGTCCCGCCAGAATTCGGTGTCGCAGGATGTCAGGTTTAGCGCCATGTCGCTCAATAGACCGGCCGCGACGCCGGAGATGCCGTCAAACAGCGCTTTCTGGTCGCCTTGAAAATCCACCGCCACCAGATAGCTGGAAACCCCGTCCTTCTCCATCGATTGCAGATAGGCCGCTTCAACGCCGCCCTGCGTCTCCAGAAAGCTTGATAGTGATCGGATCAGCGCCTCGGGGTACTCGTCGGGTTCGCCCAGGAACACCGTCGTTCCCTTTTTCATGACCATCTTTTCCGCGCCCCGGTTCGTCAGCCCGGCCTTCTCCCGCCGGACGGTTTCGATCATGGCTTTGCCAAACACCACGTTGCCGCTGTAGGGATTGATGATGAAGCCGCCCGCGGCTATTTTGCCATCCAGAACCAACCGGGCGTAGTCGTCAAACGTCAGGATCAATACCCGTTGGCCCTGCGCGGAGCGCCACTTGGCCAGTTCCTCCCAATCGGTGAACGCCAGATAGAACTGCTGGCGGCTTGCCGGGTCTTCCAGCATGTGTAAGCTAAAGGAGGGAGCGGTCTTTTTTTCAGTTTCGCCGGAGACGGGGGAGGACGAAAAATCCACCGGGGTGATGAATCGCGCCCTCGTCGTTTCGCGAACCATGTCGGCCCACGTTTCCGGCGTGCTGTCCTCGCGCGCTCTTTGGATGGCGGAAACCAGATCCGGATTTGTCACCGGCTTGCTTGCGTTGAACATGGCGATTCTCCTCATCCGCGGCGTGCTCACGCGGCGAACCCATGGTTACGCGGTAATTATACAATAGAAAGGAATCACCGTCAATTTCCCATTGATACCAATTCCAAGTATAATTTACCCGCCGAGCCGGGTCTTTTCGCGCAAAACAGCGTCGCCTTCCGCTCAAAATAGCGCTGCTATTCCTCGCTCCGGCTCCTTGTTCTGCATCGAAAATCCCTTGGCGCTTTGGAGTGATTCATGTTTTCCTTTAGTATAAATTCCTCGTCCCTTTGGGGGAAATAATACTCTTCATTGGTATGATAAGATACACCGGTGCGGAATCACCCAAACGTGCGGGGGCATGGTGTGTCAAGGGCGCAGAGAAAATCTCTGCGCCCTTAATGGGTGTATCCGGCCCGACTCTGCCTTAATACTTGTCCCGCTTGGCGTAGTGGGTATGCAGCAGGTGGTGGGCCTTGTGGCTGTTGGGCTTCTCCAGGAATTCGGCGTACAGCTTCTTGATGGACGGGTTCTCGTGGGACTTGCGGATGGCCTTATTCGCGTCCTCACGGTACAGCGCCTTGGCGCGCAGCACACGGGGATCGGTCTTCTCGCGCTGTTCCACAGTCACGATCGGCTGACCGCCGCCGTTGACACAGCCGCCCGGGCAACCCATGACTTCAATGAAGGTGTAGTTCTTCTTGCCTTCGCGCACCTGGTCCAGCAACATGCCGGCAAGGCCGGTGGAACTGGTGACCGCGATCGAGATCGGCGTGCCGTTCAGGTCGATGGTGGCTTCCTTGACGCCCGCGATGCCGCGGCAGGCCGCGAAATCCACATCTTCCAGCGTCTTGCCGGTG
Organism: uncultured Clostridia bacterium; assembly: GCA_937934775.1. Lineage (GTDB taxonomy): Bacteria > Bacillota > Clostridia > Christensenellales > Aristaeellaceae > JAEZHK01. Next base: position 10,152 of record CALGYL010000417.1, on the reverse strand, counting down.
ACGGCTTCATAAGCGGTGCGCAGCGCCGCTTCCATGACGCCGCCAGTCGCGCCGAAGATGACGCCCGCGCCGGTAGAATCGCCCAGCATGTCGTCAAAGTCGCCCTCGGGCAGGTTCGGGAAGTCAATGCCGGCCTGTTTGATCATGCGGCCCAGTTCGCGGGTGGTGATGACCACGTCCACGTCGGCAAGGCCGTCCACGCTCAGCTCCGGCCGCGCGCGCTCAAACTTTTTGGCGGTACAGGGCATGACCGAGACGACCACGATCTTCTTGGGATCGATGCCGTTCTTCTCGGCGAAGTAGCTCTTGATGATGGCGCCCTCCATCTCGTGCGGCGACTTGCAGGAGGACAGATTCGGTATGAAGTCGGGGTGGAAGGTCTCGCAATACTTGATCCAGCCCGGCGAGCAGGAGGTGATCATCGGAAGCACCCCGCCGTTGGTCAGGCGGTCGATCAGCTCGTAGGCTTCCTCCATGATGGTCAGGTCGGCCGCGAAGTCGGTGTCGAACACGCGGTCAAAGCCCAGGCGGTGAAGCGCCGTGGCCATTTTGCCGGTCACCAGGGAGCCCATCGGCATGCCGAACTCTTCGCCCAGCGCGGCGCGGACGGCCGGCGCGGGCTGCACGACCACGAATTTGTCGGGGTTGCCCAGCGCGTCCCACACCTTCTGGGTATCGTCCTTTTCCGTCAGCGCGCCGGTGGGGCACACTTCGATGCACTGGCCGCAGTTGACGCAGGCGGTGGTGCCCAGCGGCATATTCCACGCGGACTCGATGGCGGTCTTGAAGCCGCGCTTGGTGGGCCCGATGACGCCGATGTTCTGGATCTTTTCGCACATGGCGACGCAGCGGCGGCACAGCACGCATTTGTTGTTGTTGCGGACGATCGACGGCGACACGTCGTCAATCTGGTGCTCGGTCATGGAGCCGGCGAAGCGGTTTTCGTCTTCCACGCCGTACTCGTTGCACAGGCCCTGCAGCTCGCAGTTGGTGGAGCGTACGCAGGACAGGCACTTCTTGTCGTGGTTGGAGAGCAAAAGCTCCAGGTTGATCTTGCGGGCTTCGCGCACGGCGGGCGTGTTGGTTTTGACCTTCATGCCTTCGGAGGCCGGCAGCACGCAGGCCGCCGACAGCGCGCGGGCGCCGGTGTCGACCACGCACATGCGGCATGCGCCGATTTCGTTGATCCCGCTCAGGTAGCAGAGTGTGGGAATGCGAATGCCGACCGACTTGGCAGCGTCGAGGACGCTCGTCCCCTCCGGCACGGAGACGTTTACGCCGTCAATCGTCAGATTGATCATTTTGGTGTCCATGGCGGCTCCTCCTTATTTCTTCGAGATCGCGCCGAACTTGCATTTTTCCATGCAGGCGCCGCACTTGATGCAGGTGTTCTGGGCGATGACATGCTTCTCCTTGACCTTGCCGCTGATCGCGTTGGCCGGGCAGACGCGGGCGCACATGGTGCAGCCGACGCACTTGGCCGGGTCGATCTCGTAGCTGAGCAGCTTCTGGCAGACGCGGGCGGGGCAGCGCTTCTCGTAGATGTGCGCCTCGTACTCGTTGCGGAAGTGGCGGATGGTGGAGAGCACCGGGTTGGGCGCGGTCTGGCCCAGGCCGCACAGCGCGGTGTTTTTGATGGAATTGGCCAGCGATTCAAGCTTCTCAATGTCGCCTGCTTCGCCCTTGCCCTCGCAGATGCGGTCCAGGATCTCCAGCATCCGGCGGGTGCCGACACGGCAGGGGGTGCACTTCCCGCAGCTCTCGTCCACGGTGAAGTCCAGGAAGAAGCGCGCGATGTCCACCATGCAGTTGTCCTCGTCCATGACGATCATGCCGCCGGAGCCCATCATGGAGCCCGCCGCGATCAGGTTGTCATAGTCGATTTCGGTGTCGAGGAGCGACGTCGGAAGGCAGCCGCCGGACGGGCCGCCGGTCTGAACGGCCTTGAAGGCCTTGCCATTGGGGATGCCACCGCCGATTTCGTAGATGATCTCGCGCAGCTTGGTACCCATCGGCACTTCGACGAGGCCGGTGTTGTTGATCTTGCCGCCCAGCGCGAACACCTTGGTGCCTTTGGAGCGCTCGGTGCCCATTGCGGCGAACCACTCGGGTCCGTTCAGAATGATCTGGCACACGTTGGCGTAGGTTTCCACGTTGTTCAGGATGGTGGGCTTGCCGAACAGGCCCTTGACCGCCGGGAACGGCGGGCGGGGACGGGGTTCGCCGCGCTCACCCTCGATGGAGGCCATCAGTGCGGTTTCCTCGCCGCAGACGAAGGCGCCGGCGCCCAGGCGGATGTCAACGTCAAATTCAAAGTCGGTGCCGAAGATGTTCTTGCCCAAGAGGCCGTAGGCACGGGCCTGATCGATGGCGATCTTCAGGCGTTTGACGGCGATGGGGTACTCGGCGCGGACGTAGATGTAGCCCTGGTTGGAACCGATGGCGTAGCCGGCGATGGCCATGGCCTCCAGCACCGCATGGGGGTCGCCCTCGAGGACGGAGCGGTCCATGAACGCGCCCGGGTCGCCCTCGTCGGCGTTGCAGCACACGTACTTCTGGCCCTTGGGCTGCGCGGCGGCAAACGCCCACTTGCGGCCGGTCGGGAAGCCCGCGCCGCCGCGGCCGCGGAGGCCGGAGCGGGTCATCACGTCGATGACCTCGGCGGGGGTCATCTCGCCCAGCACCTTGCCCAGCGCCTTGTAGCCGTCAAAGGCGATGTACTCGTCGATGTTTTCCGGATCGATCACGCCGCAGTTTCTCAGCGCGATGCGCTTTTGCTTTTTGTAGAATTCCACGTCATCCAGCGCCTTGACGCCGCCGGTGGACTCAATGGACTCTTTGTACAGAAGGCGGGTCACGATGCGGCCCTTGATCAGGTGCTCTGCGACGATCTCATTGACGTCATCCGGTTGGATGCGGCTGTAGAACGCGCCTTCCGGGTAGATGATGACCACCGGGCCGACTTCGCACAGGCCGAAGCAGCCGGTCCGCACCAGCTTGACCTCGTGGGTCAGGTTGTTTTCGGCAAGCAGCTTTTCGAACCGCTCATACAAAAGGTGGGAACCGGACGACGTGCAGCCGGTGCCCCCGCAGATCAGAACGTGGGAACGGAACAGATCCATAGGTTAATTCCTCCTCAATCGCTTAAGGCTCATTCAGCGGCGCCGATGGTGAACTCGTCGACCGGCTTGCCGTTGACGATATGTTCCGCCACGATGCGCGTCACCATCTCAGGCTTGACTTTGACGTAGGTGACCTTATCCTGTCCGGGCAGCGTGACTTCAACCATGGGCTCCAGGCGGCACATGCCGATGCAGCCGGTCTGCGCCACGGTCACGTCCAGCAGATTGCGCTTGCTGACTTCGTCCAGGAAGGCCAGCATCACCGGGCGGGCGCCGGCAGCGATGCCGCAGGTGGCCATGCCGACCACGACGCGGGTGCCCTGGTGTTCACGGCGGAGGTTGACCTGATCCAGCGTCTTCTGACGGATGGCTTCCAGTTCAGCTAAAGATTTCATGATTGATGCCTCCCAAAAGTGTTGATAATCTCAATCGCGGGCTTCGCTCGTTACCGAGACGATGCCCTCGGCCAGGTACTCGTCCAGCCAAGAGAGGATCTCTGTTCCGGAGAGCGGCATGCCGCCCAACGCTTCGCGGACCGGCCGGGTATCGAATTCGAAGAAGCGGCCGTCCACACCGTAGCGGAGTACGAAATCGGGCCTTTCAGGGCTTCCAGCCACCAAAGACAGCATTGTGCCTCTCAGGTCCCCCAGCGGAGGAAGATCCACGTGGGAGGCTTGGAAGGTTGCGGTCAGACTGGTGCCGACGCCCTTGGTCGATTCAATCTTGAATGTGCCGCCGCACATCTGGGCGCACTGCTTGAACATCGGGATGCCCAGACCGACCTTCCGGGTTGTGCGCGTTGTGGCGAAGGGGCTTTCCACCCTTTGGAGAAGCGCCTCATCCATCCCGCAGCCGTCATCCGAAATGGTGATGGTCAGCGTGTCCCGCGCGGTGTCCAGCGAAACGGTGACGACGACGAGCTTGGCGCCCGCCGATACCGAATTTTGCACCAAATCCAGGATGTGCAGCGCCAGCTCAAACATAATCCTTACAGCGCCCGGTATTTGTCGACGATGGCCGGAAGATCTTCCGGCACCAGCCGGCCGTACACGTCGTCATTGATCATGATGACCGGCGCCAGGCCGCAAGCGCCCAGGCAGCGGGTATCCTTCAGCGTGAAGCGCCCGTCCTCGGTGGTCTTGCCGATGGAAACCTTCAGCAGGGAAGTCATCTTGTCCATAATCGCCTTCGCGCCCTTGACGTAGCAGGCGGTTCCCAGACACACGCCAACCAGGAAGCGTCCGCGCGGCTCCAGCGCAAACTGAGAGTAGAAGGTTGCCACGCCATACACCTCGCTGAGCGTCACGCCCAGCCCGTCGGCTATGTGGATCTGCACCTCTTTGGGCACATAGCCAAACAGATCCTGAGCGCTCTGAAGCGTCCGCATCACAGCACCCCGCTGGCCCTTGTTTTGCGAAATGATTTCGTCAAGCTGAGCCAGTTTTTCTTTGTTCTCGAGCAGCGACATGGGTAAAGAACCTCCCTTGTTATAATAAGGCCTTCGTCCGCAAGGCCTTGTCATCCACCAAACCGCATTGTATCACAAATTGAAGCCCTCGCGCAATCATTCATGGCATGAATGAGTAAAATTATACTTAAAAGAATAAGAAAATTTAACGACACGCTGCGAATATCGCCGCCGGAACGTGGATTTTGAAGACGGCGCGGGCCGACGCGCCTCCGGCATAGCGACGCGGATACAGCGAGGCAATTTATGGAATCGGCTCTGCGCCGCGGGATTGCGGGCGCGGAGCCGGGTTTTGTCTCCACGGAGACACTCCCTGAAGACGAAAAATTACCGTGTAACCAAAAAGCTGGGAAAAGCGGGTAAAAATGGTTACATGAGGGCGCTTTTGTGAGAAAATGAAGGAGCCTGATTCAAGGGAATCCAGCAAATTCAAGGGTTTCCGGAGTAACAAAAAGGGTTACACGGCACAAAACCGTGTAACCCTCGTTATTGCCCATGCATTCTCCATAAAAATCCCTGATCGCTTTCGACTTGGTTTCAGTATACAACGTTTTCCACAATTCGTCAACAGATTTTGTAGAAAACATAGGAATTTCTGTCGTAGCGGCGCACGTTTCCAGTCGGGCCGAAAGATGAAAGCGATTCGCGCAAGTGATGTGCGATTCGTAAAGAATCGGCGTATTGCATATATTTTGTCGAAATAAACCGGAGAATACGCGGAAATATTGAGCGAATTCGCACAGAATAATGTGATTTCTCCACCGAGGCGGCCAACGCCGCGCTTGATTCTGTGCTATTATATATGAGATTTCGACCAATTTCGCTTAGGGGGAATAAGGGATGCAGACACTGCTGGCCAATCTGTTTAATGGCGTCCTGTACCTCGGATCGATAGGCGGCGTCAAGATGCTTGTTATGCTGGCGATAGCGGGCATCCTGATCTATCTGGCGATTGCGAAGGACTATGAACCCTCGCTGCTGCTGCCAATCGGTTTCGGCGCGATCCTGGCCAACCTGCCGCCCATCATGGGCGCGGTTTCTTCGGCCGTTCTGGGCACGAGCGCCGAGCCAGGCTTTCTGAAAATCCTCTACAACGCCGGCATAGCCAACGAACTGTTTCCCATCCTGATCTTCATCGCCATCGGCGCGATGTGCGACTTCGCGCCGCTGCTCAAGGACCCGTCGATGATCTTCTTCGGCGCGGCCGCGCAGTTTGGCATCTTTATCACTTTCCTGATCGCGCTGTTCACGGTCGGCCCGATCTTTGGCGAGACCAACCCGCACGAAATCGCGAAGATTTCCGCCGCCATCGGCATCATCGGCGCGGCCGACGGCCCGACGACCCTGTACGTGGCGAACTACTTCAACCTTTCCAAATATGTGGCGCCGATCTCGGTGGCGGCGTACAGCTACATGTCGCTGGTGCCGATCATCCAGCCGCCGGTCATCCGGGCCCTGACCACCAAGGCGGAGCGCCAGATCCACATGACCTACCCCGTAGGTGAAAACAACGTCTCGAAAGTCACGCTGATCCTTTTGCCCATTGTGGTCACGGTGGTAGCGGGCATCATCGTTCCGATGAGTGTGCCGCTGGTTGGCTCTCTGATGTTCGGCAACCTCCTGCGCGCCTGCGGCGTGCTGGATCGCCTGAGCCAGACCGCCCAGAATGAACTGGCCAGCCTGGTCACGATCCTCCTGGGCCTGACCATCGGCTCCACGATGGTGGCCGATAACTTCCTGCGGTGGGATACGCTCTTAATCCTGGCGCTGGGCCTCTTCGCCTTCGTGTTTGACACCGCGGGCGGTGTGCTCTTCGCCAAGTTCGTAAACCTGTTCCGCAAGGAGAAGATCAACCCGATGATCGGCGCGGCGGGCATATCCGCCTTCCCGATGAGCGCGCGCGTCATCCAGAAGATGGCCAAGGAGGACGACCCCTACAACTTCGTGCTCATGCAGGCAATCAGCGCCAACGTGTCCGGTCAGATCGGCTCGATCGTCGCCGGTTCCGTCCTGATCACCCTGGTTTCGATGATGGTCGGCAAATAGGAGGGAATGCAAATGCTTGCTTCGATGCCCAATTATGAAAGTGGCCCGATCGTCGCGGTTGTGGGCCTTCTGTGCACGTTCCTGGTGCTGGTGCTGGTCTATGGAATGATCAGATTGCTGAAGAAGTTCGACAAGTAATATCGTCCCGCAGAAGCGGCGAAGCGCGTGCGCTTCGCCGCTTCTTTATCGCCACTGGATTTCATCCGCGTGGCAAAAAACGCACATTTCAGCTCCGGCGATTGACATTATTGATGGGGTTATGTTATCATCGGTAACGGATTATCAACCGCGCAAGGAGGCGTCCCATGCGAAAGATCCTGCTATGCCTGGCCGTTCTGGCGCTGATCGCCGTCCCGGCGCTGGCTCAAACGGCAAGCGTTGACGGCGCGTTTACCATTACACTGCCCGACGAGCTGAAGCCGGTGGAGATGACCGAAGAGGACAAGGCCGACGGCCTTCGGCTGGACATGGAGAATGACGCGTTGCGCGCCGTCGCTTACATCTATGAACCGGATCCCACCTACACCTCCACGCTGGATGAAACGTATGAAAACTATCTGGCTGACCAGCAGGAAGGTTTCTACGCCAACGTCGCCATCAAGGACATCAACGGCACCCGCATGATCGTCTACAACATTGACGACGACACGTCCGGCGCCATCACCATCACGTCAAGCGGATACACATACGAATTCATCATGATCTGCGAACAGGAAAGCGCCCGGGACGCGGCCAAGGCAGCCATCGAGTCCATCAAGGCGGCGTAACAGGAGGGTGCTTGGATGAAGGCAAAGAAGGACATGCGCAGTCGCGCGGTGCGCTGGGTTGCGCTGTTGCTGGTGGTGCTGATTGTTTTTGGCGGGCTGATCGCGGCGCTGATCTCCACCGCGTTTGCGGAGGAGAATCCCCGGTGCGACATGCAATTGACGGTACTGGAAGGGCTGGGCGCGGTCAGCGCCTCGCAGACGGTTAAATACCGAAACGGCACTGGCCAGCCAATCGATCAAATGATCTTCCAACTGGCGCCAAACTCGCTTCGGCGCGAGACGACGGCGCCCTACGAGAGCGAGACCATCATCGACGCCTATCCCGACGGCTTTGCCGCGGGGGGCGTCGAACTTCATTCCGTCCAGTTTAACGGTCAGGCGGCGGACTGGGGCGTACAGGGCACCGACGAGGCGACGCTGCGGGTTGCCTGCAGCCTCGCTCCAGGCGAGAGCGGCGAGTTTCGGTTCGACTATGAACTGATCCTGCCCGGGGTGCTTGGCCCGCTGGGCACCGGGGACATCGGCTGGCGGCTGACCGGGTTTTATCCGTTGCCCGCCGTGTGGAACGGGGAATTTACCGTCGAGCGGGTCAGCCCGGTGGGCGACAGCCTGATGGCGGACCCGATGGACTACCATGTGTCCGTCAATCTTCCGGAAACCTGGCAGGTGGCCGCGGGCGCAGACGTTCAGCTGTCTGCAGATGGCAATGCGCGAAAGACCGCCGTCATCGACCTGACAGGCGCGCGCTTTTTCGCGCTGTCCTTGAGCCGAAGGTATACCGAGGCGGATGCGAAGAGCGCCTCCGGCGTCACGGTGCGCTCCTTTGCCGACGACCGGGCTGCCGCCAGCCGCGCGGCGTCCGCCGCAACCAGGGCGCTGGACATCTATTCGGATCTGTTCGGAGCCTACCCCCGGGACAGTCTGACCGTCGCGCAGGCGGACCTTTTGGACGGGCTCTCCCAGACTGGGATGATCCTCTTGCCGGAGGGACTGTATGATTACGCGGCGCGGGAAGAACTGGAGTATCAGGCCGCGCTGTGGACCGCCCGGCAGTGGTTTGGCGAACGGGTGGGTTCCAACCCCGCCGAAGAGCCCTGGCTGACGGAGGCGCTGGCCTCCTACGCGGCCTTGATGTACTACGACAAGGCCTATGGCCATGACCGGTACCTGAAGGAGCTCAACGACCGGGTCACGCCTTCGCTTCGGCTCACCATTCCCGGCGGTGTGACGGTGGACAGCGAGGCGCTGGCCTTCGGCACGGTGTCCGACTTTCTGGCGGTAGAGCGCGGGCGCGGCGCGGCGGTTCTGCATGAGCTGCGCATGGTACTGGGGGACGAGGCGCTGCTGGGCGCCATCAAGGGGTACATTGCCGAAAACGCCGGGAAGATGGCGACCCGGTCGGATTTCTCCAAGGCGCTGAACGAGGCTGCCGGACGGGATGTGGACGGCCTTCTCACCGAGTTGCTCACGGGTATCGACGAATACGTGGGGCAGTCGCTGGACTGGTATGAGTAGCGGACGAAGAGGGCTTGTCTCGCATCATTCTTCCCACAGCCGGTTTTCGAAGGCGTTGTGTGCCATAAGCGCGACTTTTGCGCGCCAAATCGGACAATTTGAACGAAAACGGGTTTATTTCGTCCAATTGATTGGTATAATAAGGGTGACTGCGGCCGATACGGCTGCTTTTTAAGGAGTGAAGAATATGGCGGATGAACTGCGCAAGGTTTTCATGGCGGGTGTCGGCGCGGTGGCGCATGCGGTAGAAAAGACGGCCGACGCAATCAGCGAGGCGGCCAAGGGTGAGAACCGCGAGAAGGTCAAGGCGGCGGTGGACGACCTGGCCAAGAAGGGCGAGGATGCCTTCGAAAAGGGCAAGACCGCCGGCGGCGAGTTGATCGGCAAGATCGGCGACGCCTTCTCGGGCATCAAGAACGTGGAGGTCGACGACATCAAGGAAAAGCTGTCCGATCTGGCGGACGATGCCCTGGACGATCTGGAGCGGGCGATTGGTGAAGTCAAGCGCTGGCGCTTGAACAACAAGGACCAGGGCGGCGCTTCCACCGGCGCGCATCCAGAGTCCGGAGACAAGCCGGAAGGCACCGAGGCGGAGATCAAGGCCGCGACGGATGGCGAGACCACCCGTGAAGACGCGGAGGATCTGTCCGAGGGAAGTAAAAAAGACGAATAGCCGAATCTTCCGGCCGGAGGGGATCACCCCTCCGGTTCTTTTTGTCGAGAATACTCCAATTGTCTCCGCGTCCTTTTCAGAATGCGCGGGGTATGGTATACTGTCACTATTCCAAACTTGGAGGGAACGGCATGTTTGAGCTCCGCGCGCCCTATCAGCCCCAGGGCGACCAGCCGCAGGCGATTGAAGCGTTGGTGGAGGGGCTTGAGCATGGGCTGAAACACCAGGTTCTGCTGGGCGTTACCGGCTCCGGCAAGACATTCACCATGGCCAGCGTGATCGCGAAGGCCAAGCGCCCGGCGCTGATCATCGCCCATAACAAGACGCTGGCCGCGCAATTGGCCGGCGAGTTCCGGGAGTTCTTCCCGGACAGCGCCGTGGGGTATTTCGTCAGCTATTACGACTACTATCAGCCGGAGGCCTACATCGCCTCCTCCGATACCTACATTGAAAAGGACTCGTCCATCAACGATGAGATCGACCGGATGCGTCACAGCGCCACCGCCTGGCTCTCCGAGCGGCGGGACGTGATCATCGTGGCGTCGGTCAGCTGCATTTACG
>CALGYL010000416.1 GCA_937934775.1 uncultured Clostridia bacterium | reverse complement strand
TTTTTTGAGCGCGTCGACGGCGCGGAGCAGCTGGCTCAGACGGTTCTGACGCTGGTGGAGAAGCGGCTGCCCGGCTACCTGAAGGTGGACCCGCTACGCGGCATTCAGGTGATGGCGCCGATGAAGAAGGGCGAGGCGGGTGTCTACCGGCTGAACCGACTGATGCAGGAGCGCCTGAACCCCGAGCGGCGGGGCGTGGAAACGCTGCAGCGGGGCGATACCCTGTTTCGAACCGGCGACAAGGTGATGCAGGTAAAAAACGACTACCAGATCGCCTGGACACGGGGCGACGAGGAGGGGCAGGGCGCGTTCAACGGCGACATTGGCTTTATTGAGTCCGTCGATCCGGAGGAGCGCACGCTGACCGTGCGGTTTGATGACGACCGGGTGATCGAATATACGGAGGCCGACATGGACGCGCTGGAGCTCTCCTACTGCATCAGCGTTCACAAGAGCCAGGGCAGCGAGTTTGAGGCGGTGGTGCTGCCGCTGTCCGCCGGGCCGCCGGTACTCCTGACCAGGAACCTTCTCTATACCGCCGTCACCCGCGCCAAGCGGCTGGTGGTCGTGGCCGGACGGGAGGATGTGCTTCGGCGGATGGTGGAGAGCGACCGGGTTGCCCGGCGCTTCAGCGCGCTGGCCGAGCGGCTGCGCGCCTGCCAGGCGGTGGTTTGATGGGTTGGTTCTCCATGATCCGGGGGCTTTTGATGGAGGCACTCTACCCCGCTCAGGCCAACTGCATGGGCTGCGGCAGTCCCGCGGGCGCGTGCGATGGCTGGCTGTGTTCAACCTGCGCGGATATTCTGAAGCCGGTAAAAGACCTGTCCGGCCCCCGCTGCCCGCGCTGCGGACGGCCGCTGGGCGAGGACGTTCGGGAGGGGCGCGCCTGCCGCACCTGCGGCGATTGGCCGCAGGGGCTGATCACCGCCGCGCGCTTTGCGTATCCCTACCGTCGCCCGGTCAAGGGTATGATCCGCCGGATGAAGTATCAGGGTGTCACCCGGATGGCGGATTGGATGGCGGAGGAGATGCTTCGGACGGTCACATTGGAACTGCCGGGCAGCTTCGACGTGATCGTGCCGGTGCCGATGCACAAAAAAAGGCTGAAGCAGCGGGGTGTCAATCAGGCCGCCGCGCTGGCCCGGGTGCTTTCGTACCGGTCAGGCGTTCCCTGCCGGGAGGCGCTCCGGCGCGTTCGCGACACAACGCAGCAGGCGCGGCTCAGCGCGCCGCAGCGCAGGCGCAACCTGGAGGGCGCGTTCGCGGCTTGCGAGGATCTCAGGGGCCATAGAGTCCTTCTGGTGGACGATGTCATAACCACCGGCGCCACCGCGCTGTCCTGCGCGCGGGCGCTCCGCCTGGCCGGCGCGGAGGATGTGCTCTTCATCGCGCTGGCCGGCGCGATCGACCAGAATCCGCCACAACAAAAGTAAAAGATTGGGGCGAAGCGGTAAAAACGCCGTTAAAAAAGGCTTGATTTCACCATTGGGTTGGAGTATAATATAGGACGGTTGCCGATAGGCAGGTCTGTGGTTGAAAGTCGAAGCCAGTCGCAGGCAAAACGATCCACGTAACCCGGGCAAAGTTCCGGTGAGCATGGTGCGGCTTAGAGGTAAGTCCGGCCAGCGTCAAGCTGAGAGGATCAGTAGTGGGGGGCGTTACCGCCCATGAGCGAACATCCCAGCCGGCGAGTGTGGGGGCAAAGACCAGGTCAGCTGTCCTTGGCAACCAACATATTGATCACAGGGGGAAATTCCAATGTACGAGGACAAGACGCTGGTTTGCCGGGACTGTGGGAATGAGTTCGTGTTTACCGCCGGGGAACAGGCCTTCTATGCGGAGAAGGGCTTCCAGAATGAGCCCACCCGTTGCAAGTCCTGCCGCGACTCCCGCAAGGCCAGCCGTGGGACGCAGGGCGAGCCCCGCGAGATGTTCGAGACCGTGTGCGCAGAGTGCGGCAAGCCCACCCGCGTTCCGTTTGTTCCCAAGAGCGACCGACCGATCTATTGCAGCGAGTGCTTCGCCGCCCGCCGTCAGTAGTTTCATAAGGTTCCAGAAAAAGCCGATCGCCGCGAAAGCGGCGATCGGCTTTTGTGTATTGAACGGGGGGAATGGATATACAGTCTGCCGAAGTCGGCGCTGTGATCAGGACAGACTATCCCAAACCGTGATTGTGCGGGAGCTACTGCGCGCACAATGACAACGCAAATTGGAATTTATCAGGCGTCTTTCATTGTGTTCTTTGCGTTCTGAAGCCCGTGGATTCTTTCTTCCGGAAAACACTCCACAATGTCGACGACTACAAATCGACGAAGATCCAACTCTTTCTCTCCCGTGATGGACAAATATTCGGGGATAATTTTTTGATCGATCGTGATCTTACCTTTACCTGTCCAATGACGATCACAACCATCTTTTTTAATGCCGGAAATCCAATAGCCATCTCCACTTTCGACATCGAAAAAATTTGAATTTGTACCGATGTGCTTCTGAAAGGCTTTGTTGTTAAAGTAGATTGTATTCCCGCTTTTGGATTTCTTGACCCTGCCAATCCACGCTGGACCGTCATCTCTATAGCCTGTCTTTAATTCAATATACTTAATTTCATACTGAGGCATATCTTCATCTTCTTTTACCAAATTCCTGTTTATCACCCGTCCGATCCAAATAAAGAAGAGCATCATGCGACAGCGGACTGCGGCATCATACCCTTTTGAACAACCTTTTGCGGCGCGTCAGCGCGTCTGGCGGTAGCGGTCGTAGGCCATCTGCTGGCGGCGGCGCAGTTCCTTGTAGCGGCGGCGGCGACGGACCGCGTGCTGAATCCGCAAAACGACAATCAGAAGCAGCATGACCGCGAACAGGCCCAGGAGGATCCAAAGAAGGCTCAGGTCCATCGTATCCACCCACGGCACGATCTGCCCCAGCGTGGACACTGGCTTGATCTCCGTCACGTCGCGGCTGGCGATCACGGTGCCGGTGAGTGTGCTGCCGTCGTCGGTGGTCAGGGTCAGGTTACCCAAAATGTCGCCCTCACGAATGGGGGCGACAAGATTGCTGGTGTATTGGACGGAGATGCGGTTCATCAGGTCTTTGGAGGCGGTGCTCAGTTCATCTGGAAGGCAGGTGAGGCTGTAGTTCCCGATGGACCCGCCCGGTACGATCGTCAGTTGCAAAAGCCCTGAGCCAGGGTCGTCTTCCTCCGCGTTTTTAATCGTGGCATACAGCGGGTTGGCCTGATAGATGTCGTCAAAGGCGAAGGTCTTGTACTGGGCGAAGCCGTATTCCATCAGCCGTTTGGTGTCGATCCACTTGCCGGCCTTGGTGCTTTTGAGCGTGACGGAGATCAGTGAGATGCCGTCTTTTTTGGCCGCGCCGATAAAGCAGTGCATCGCCTTGGAATGATAGCCGGTCTTGACGCCCACCTCGTACTGGTAGTAGTAGGGCGAGGTCTTAACAAACATCGCGTTGGAGGTGGCGAGCTTGAGCTTGTCCCGCTTGTCGGTCGCCGCCATGGTGTAGCTCTTGGCGGACACGATCTCGCGGAAGGTTTCGTTCTTCATGGCCTCCCGGGCGATGGTGGCCAGATCCCGCGCGGTGGTGTAGTGGGTCTCGTCCTGATACCCGTGGGGATTGGCGAAGTGGGTGTTTTCACAACCCAGATCCCGCGCCCGCTGGTTCATCATGGCGACGAAATTGTCCACCGAGCCTGCGACGATTACCGCCACCGCCACCGCGGCGTCGTTGCCGGAATGCATCATCAGGCCGTACAGAAGGTCGATGAAGGGCATCCGCTCGCCCGGCTTCACCGGCACCAGCGAGGAGTCCGCGGGAACCTTGGAGACATCCTTCGGGATGGTGACCATGTCGTTCAGATGGCCGTATTCCAGCGCCAGAAGGCACGTCATGGCCTTGGTGGTGCTGGCCGGGTACAGCTTCTGATCGGCGTTCTTTTCAAAGAGCACCTGCCCGGTTTTATAGTCAATGACGATGGCCGCTTCGCCTTCAATGTCGTCCGCGGTCAGGTTCTGCGGGTTTTTCTCATCATAGGTATCGACTTTTTTTGTGGCAACCGCGGTTGCTTCAGCTCCGGCGGGTACGCAAACCACAGCGTTCAGCGCGAACGCCGTCGTAAGCCACAGGGCGAGCAGCAGCACAAAGATTCTTGGACGCCTGGTCAATGCGCGAACACCCTTTCCGGCGGGCCAGGCCTGGGGCCAAGGCACGCGCCATACAGTATATCATCTATGACGAAATTTGTATAGATATAGTTGTATGTAAAATCCTAACAACCACCGGCACGGGCTTGTTTTTTTTCGAAAAGCTGGGTATAATTGAATTGATGTAGAGGGACTGAAGCCCGAACGCTTTACAATCGGGGCGGCGCCGTGGCGGCGCGAGCCCTCCGGGCGCATCCCGTTGAATGAGGTGTCAGCCTGATGGCCAAGAGAATATTAATAGTTGACGATGAGCCGCTCATCGTCAAAGGTTTGAAATACAGCCTTGAGCAGGATGGATACGAAACCGCTTCTGCTGCGGACGGCGAGGAAGCCGTACAGACTTTTTTTGCCAGCCAGTTTGATCTGGTGCTTCTGGACGTCATGCTGCCCAAGGCGAGCGGCATTGAGGTCTGTCAGCGTATCCGAGAGAAGAGCAATGTGCCCATCATCATGCTCACGGCTAAAGGCGAGGATATGGACAAGATCCTCGGCCTTGAGTACGGCGCCGACGATTACATGACCAAGCCCTTCAACATTCTGGAGGTCAAGGCCCGCATCAAGACCATCCTGCGCCGCACGGGGCTTTTAGTCCGGGCGGCCGACGCGCGAACCCTAAACGTTCGGGACATGGCGATCAACCTCAACAACCGCTCCGTGGTGGTTGCGGGACGCGATGTCAACCTGACCGCCAAGGAGTTCGACCTTCTGCAGCTGTTCGCAACCAACCGCGGTAAGGTGTTCAGCCGCGAGGCGCTGCTGGAGACCATCTGGAAGTACGACTATCTGGGCGATCTGCGCACGGTGGACGTGCACATCCGCCGCCTGCGCGAAAAGATCGAAAAGAACCCCGCTCAACCGGAATTTATCTTCACCAAATGGGGAGTGGGCTACTATTTTACCGACAAGGACTAGGACATTTTTATACTCGATACGTTGGAGAATCGTGCTCGCCTACCTGCTCATCATCTGCGTCGCGTTCCTTGTGGTCGCGGCCAGCTTGATCCGCATGGTGGGCGAATATCTGTTTTCCCAGAAAGTCCGGGAGGAGCAGCGCGTCACCGAAAACCTTTCTCAGCAGTTGTCGGGCTTCCTACTGGAGGACGACGCCGAGGGGCTGTACAAGGCTGTGACCGCTGCTTCGCAGGATGCCGCGCGGGTCATGGTGGTCGACCGGCTGGGCGTCGTGCAGGCGGACGGCTATTCAGAGTACAACGGGCGGCGGCTGGAGCTGGGGGAAGTGGCCGCGAGCCTCGCCGGGCTGGGCGGGGCCTACGGCTATTACAGGGCCAATGAAAAAAGCGCCGGATGGCTGGGGCGGGCGCAGGGCGTGGCCGGGCAGATGGTGGGCGTGTACACATCGCCCATTCTGAGCGGGAACACGATGATTGGCGCGGTTGTCTATTCGTCGATGGCGCAGGACGTGTACCAAAGCCTGACCCAGATGCAGCGGCAGATGGCGATCTGGCTTTTGCTGGTGGCGCTGTCGGTTCTTCTTGCGAGCCTTATGGTGTCCCGTATCTTCACGCGGCCTATCGAGGAACTGAGCCAGGGCATCTCCCGCATGACCCAGGGCGACCTGACCAGCCGCGTCAGCGTGCGGGGCCGCAACGAATTTTCACAGCTTGCCGAGGCGTTCAACATGATGTGCGAGCGGCTGGAGCGGCTGGATCAGACCCGCAACCAGTTCGTATCCAACGCCTCCCATGAACTGAAAACCCCGCTGTCCACCATGAAGATCCTGAGCGAGACGCTTTTGTATCAGGAAGCATGTGATCTTGAAATGCAGAAGGAATTCCTGTCGGACATCAACAAGGAGATCGACCGGCTGACTTCCATCATCAATGACCTTCTGACGCTGGTGCACATGGACGACCGCGGCGTGACCAAGCTGCAGCCGACGCTTCTGTCGCTGGACAAGCTGGTGCTGGACACCGCGCGCCGGCTGCGCCCGCTGGGGGAGACGAGGGACATCACGCTGGACGTGAACGTCCGCGATTCCATCGATACCATGGGAGATCCGATGAAGCTGGAGCAGGTGTTCTATAACCTGATCGACAACGCCATCAAGTATACGCCCAAGGGCGGCAAGGTGCGTGTCGAGGTGGCCCGCGCCGGCAAGAAGGCCGTGGTCAAGGTGATTGACAACGGCATCGGCATCCCGAAAGGCGACCAACTGCATGTGTTTGACCGTTTCTACCGGGTGGACAAGGCGCGCTCCCGCGATACCGGTGGGACCGGATTGGGCCTCGCGATCGTCAAGCAGATCGTGCTGCTCCACGAGGGCAGCGTATCGGTGACCAGCGAGGAGGAGAAGGGCTCGACCTTTACGGTGGAGCTTCCGATCATCAACCTGCAGTACATTGGGGGATAGACGTGAAATCATTGAAGTTCATCCGGCTGCTGGCGGTGATCCTTCTTTCGGCCCTGCTCACGGGCTGCGCTTCGCTGTCGTTTGTGCCGGAGCGCGCCAACGAGAACCGCACGTTCCCGCCCGCCGCGGACGACGGACTGACCGCCCCGGTGGGGGACAGCGCGGCCGAATACACTGGGCGGTTTACGCTCAACTACATCGGCTCCGACCAGCAGGCGCTGGTGGCCGTCAGCCGCACGATGCGCCTGACGGGCGAGGATCTGCTGGCGGAAAAGGTCATGGAGCGGCTGCTGGATCCGCCGGACACGCTGCCGGGGGTACTGGCCATCGCGCCTACCGGCACGAAGCTGATCTGGGTGGAGCAGTCGGAGGGCGTCGCCACGGTCAACCTGTCGGAGGACGTGTTGTCTTTGACCGAGCAGGAGCTGACGTGGATGCGCGCCGCCATCGCGGGTACGCTGGTGGGGACCGACGGCGTTCAGTACGTCAACGTATTGATCGGCGGTAAGGAGGAGAGCGCATTGTCGCTGCCCTCCGGCACCCTGACGCGAACCGACGGCAACCTGACCGCGCTGTGGGCGCAGCAGGAAGCCGATCAGGAGCGCTTTACCCAGCCGGGCGGGCGGCTGGACCGCAATGCCACGCTGTACTTCCCGTCCGCGGACGGAACCTATCTTCTGCCCACGGTGCGGCAGGTGCGCTTTTCGGACGACAGCTACGCGCTGGAGCTCGTCCGGCAGTTGGCCGAGGGCGGCGATGGGGATAGCGTACTGCCGGAAGACGCGATTTTGACGGCGGACCCTACCATCGATACGCTGTCCGACGGTCGCCGCGTGATCACGTTGAAGCTTTCCAGCGGATTTGAAGATTCGCTTGCGCAGATCGGCGTTAAGCCTGGCCTCGCCTACGGCGCGCTGGCGCTGACGCTTTGCCGGTTCGTGCCGGAGATCGACGCGCTCAGGATCACTGTCGGCGGTCAGCCGCTTGCCTCGGTTCAGTTGGGCGAGCGCGTTCTGGCACCGGTGGACGGCGTGGTCTCTCCGGATGACTTTGACAGCCTGATCGCCCGGGTGGCGCAGGTTTACCTGACCGACAAGGAGACCGGAAAGCTCCGCGCGGTCAGCCGCGCGATGGAGCGCAGCGCCGCGCTGTCGCCCAGAGTACTGGTGGAGCAGGTGCTGGCCGGGCCGCTGTCCTACGAGACAAACGTGACGGCCGTCGCGCCGCAGGGAACCGGCAAGGCCGACATCGAGGGCGTGCGTATCGAAGAAGGCGTGGCGCTGGTCAATCTGTCCGGTAACTTCTACCGCAGCTGCCAGAAAATGGACGAGCAGGCCGAGCGCAATCTGGTCTATGCGATGGTCAATACGCTGTGCGGGTTGGACCCGGTGCACAAGGTGCGTTTCTTCATCGACGGACAGTCGGTGGACGCGCTGGTGACCTCCATCAGCCTGCGCGGTACGCTGATGCCCAACCCGGGAATCGTGGTTCAGGAGCCGTAAAACACCGGGTCGGGGCCTTGCCTGGCGGGATCGAACGCGCTATTCTCGGCCTGAATACAAGCATCAGGGGCTGTCCCATCTGGGGCGGCCCCTTGAATATCTGGTTTAGCATTCAAGTCGGCACTATAAATCAACTTCAGCCTGATACCGGAGCATCCACCGGTTGACGGTCAGAAGGTAGGCGAGCATCTGCGGCCCCGCCATCAACTGTCCGAACCACGGGGTTTCGGCGGGCGACAGCGGCCCGGAGGCCAGCGTCCGCACGGCCTCCGCGCTGACAAGCTCCAGAATGGGGGAGGAGGCGTCCTCCAGCATGGCCAGAACCGCCTCCCGAACCAGACGCGTATAGCGCGGGTGACAGGTCTTGGGGAACGGGCTCTTTCGGCGCATGAGAAGCGGCTCGGGAAGAAGGTCCCGCATCGCCTCCCGGAGCAGCCCCTTTTCGATGCCCCCGGTATTTTTCATCGACCAGGGCACGTTGTACACATACTGAACCAGCCGGTCGTCGCAGTAGGGGGTCAGGATCGGCACCGGGCTCATGCGCAGTGCGCGCTCCTGCAGGTTGGGCATGAACCATTGGAAGCACAGGCCGTGTAACTGGCGAAGCCGCGCCTCCTCTGGAGCATCCTGGCTGGACCGGGGCAGCGCGGCCACCGCCTCGTGGTAGCGGGCGGCGACGTACTCCGACAGGCGCAGCTTTTCCCGTACCTTCGGCTTCAGCACCTGCTCCCGCAGTTGAATCGAACCTGACCAGGGGAAACTGTCCGCTCCGATCCATGGCGGCCGGTGGAACCAGGGGTACCCCCCGAACACCTCGTCTCCGCACTCGCCGGACACCACCGCCGGATGGTTCTGGGCGATATTGCGGGTCAAAAGCATCAGCGCCGCGTCGATGTCGGCCATGCCGGGAAACCCTCGAAGCGCCATCGCCTCGTCCAGCGAGGCCATCAGGTTTTCCGTAGTCAGCATGACGGTGCGATGATTGGTTTTCAGGATTTCGGAGGCCAGCAGCGCGTAAGGCGCGTCGCGCTCCGGCTGAAACTCGGTGGGTTCGTAGTACCGCTGGTTGTCCTCGTAATCCACCGAATAGCTGTCCACCGGGCGGTCTGTGTGCCGGGCCATCAGCGCTGTCAGCGCCGTGGAATCCAGCCCGCCGGACAGCATCGACGCCGGGCGCAGCGGCATCAGCTCCGCCACCGCCTGATCGCACAGATAGCGCACGGTCTCGACCGTGTGCTTTAAATCATCTTCGTGGGGCAGCGGCTCCAGCGCGAAATAGCGGCGCACCTTGTGGCTATGCCCACCCGCGATCAGCTGGCAGCCCGGTGGCAGGGAGAGAATGTCGCGAAAGGGTGTCCTGCCCGGCGTCCGGGCCGGCCCCAGTCCGAACAGCTCGCACAGTCCCTCCTGGTTCACGGCGCGGGTGGCAACCGGCGCTTCCAGAAGCTTCGCGGGGTGATCGGAAAAGGCCATGGATCCGCCGCGAAACGCGTAAAAAACCGTCTGTTCGCCCATCCGGTCTCGGGACAATATCATCCGCCCCACGTCCTGATCGATGATCGCGGTGGAAACGGGTCCGCCCAGCCGGGACGGGTAGTCCTCGCCCCAAAGGCGGTAGGCCGCCAGCACCAGCGCGGAGAGACTGCCGTCCACGGGCTTGACGCCGCCGGAGGCCAATGCCGCGCGAAGCGCCGCGCCGTTCCGAAGCCGCCCCTGCGCGCAGGCGACGGCACCGCCGTCCGTGGCGCAGTCGGCGGCCGACAGCGCGTGGCGGCCGATGATGTAATAGGGCGCTTCGCGGCTTGCCAGCATGGCGCGGGGGTCCCGTGCGTAGAATAAGCCCATGAATTGCATAGCATCATCTCCCAATGCTATATCCTATGCGGGGACCCCGCCTGTGGTGCTTGCCACCGGACTGGAAATGATGATATACTTACATTTAATGAAACGTATGAAGGGGTGGTCTGGATGCGCCTGACGGTTTTTGGCGTCAACGGGCCGTATCCCGCGCCGGGCGGGGCCTGTTCGGGGTACATGATCTCGTCGGATGATCTGAAGATTCACCTGCTACTAGACTGTGGGAGCGGCGTATTGGCCAAGCTCGCCGAATGGCCTACGCTTCCAAAGCTGACGGCGATACTTCTCAGCCACCTGCACTTTGACCACATGTCGGACATGCTGCCCATGCGCTACGCGCTGGAGTTTGCGGGCGTGAATCTCCCGGTCTACGCGCCTCAGACCCCCGCGGCCCAGGCATCGCTATTGTCCGGCGGAAGGTTTGACCTGCTCCCGATCGCTGATACGGCCATCGGGCCGTTTCGCGTGCAGTTTCTGCCCGCAAAGCACCCGGTGGAGGCCTATTCCATTTCGATCACCGAGGGCGGCAGGAAGTTCGTCTATACCGGTGACACCAACGTAAACCCGGCGCTTCCGCTGTTTGCGGACGGGGCGGATCTGATGTTGGCCGACGCGGGGCTTTTGACGCGGGACTGGAGCGAGCGCGCACCGCATCTGTCGGCCAGGAGGTGCGGCGAGGCGGCGATCGAGGCGCGGGCCAAGGCGCTGGTGCTGACCCACCTGTCGCCCCGATACGATCCGCGTGAGGTTCTGGAGGAAGCGCAGGCGGTCTATCCCGGCGCGGAACTGGCGCAGCCGGGCATGACCCGGTCCATCTAGCCATGTTGGAGCGCCTATCACGCCGTCCGCTGGTGATCGCCGCGCTGTGCTGCCTGATCGGCGCGGCGGCGGGGAGCGTTCTTCAGGTTCCGGCGCTTATCTGGGGCGCGGGCGCGGCGCTTATGGGGCTCCTCGTCTTTTGGAAGCGGGGCATGGCGCTGTTTGCGGCCTTGATGCTTTTGTTTGCGATGGAGTCGTCCATCCTGATGAAGCGGCCGATGCCCGCGCCGCTTTCGGGCGCTACGCTATCGGGCGAGGTTTGCCAGGCGCCGCAGACAAGCGAGGAGCGCACCGTTCTGACGCTTTCAAACGTCGTGCTGAACGGCGCGCCGCTCTCCTGGAATGTGCGCGTTTACGCCTACGAGGTGGTTTCCGCTTCTCTGGGCGACCGGGTTTCGATGACGGCGGATACCTGGCTGCCGGAGGGGCGTACCAACCCCTATGGCTTTGATTTTGACGCCTGGTGCCGTCGGAACGGCGTCGCCTGCGCCTCGATGCAGGCGGGTACCGCCCGTGTCTCGCCCGGCCCGCCGTCCTTCAGAACCGCGCTGCGCGCGGTTCGCGCGCGCATGACGGAAGCGATTGACGGCGCGTTTCCCGCCGATCAGTCGGGGCTTGCCCGCGCGCTGATTCTGGGCGACCGGAGCGACCTGCCCGATGAAGTGGCGGACGATTT
>CALGYL010000415.1 GCA_937934775.1 uncultured Clostridia bacterium | reverse complement strand
GCTGAAATACTTCGATCTGATCTACGTGATGACCGGCGGCGGACCCAATATATCCATTGGCGGCGTCACCACCGGCGCGACCGAGCTGATGGCTACCTACATGTACAAAAATGCGTTTACCACCAACGAAATGGGTTATGGCTCCGCGATCGCAATGGGCATGTTTTTGATTGTGACGAGCGTATCCGCGATCACTATGCGCATGATGTCGAGAAAGGAGCGCGTCTAGATGGCAAAGAAGATCACGCTGCGCGCCCTCATCGCGCTGCTTGCGGGCCTGTGGACGGTCATCGCGGCCGCTCCGTTCGTCTTCATGGTGTTCAACTCCTTTAAGGACAAGTTTGAGATGTTCACCGGCGGCGTGTTCGCGCCGCCCAAGGCGCTGCGCTGGGCGAATTACTATGATATCATCACCAAGGGCACCTTCTTTCACTATGTGCTCAACAGCGTAATCGTGGTGGTGGCGTCGCTGATCCTGACGCTGATGTGCAGCGCGTTTGCGGCCTATCCGCTCTCTCGCTTCAAATTCCGGCTGCGGGGCGTCTACAACCTGATCATTCTGGCGGGGATGGCTATCCCGCTGCACGTGACGCTGATCCCGGTGTTCCTGATGAGTAAAAAGATCGGCGTTTACGATTCGTTGTGGGCGCTGATCGGCCCTTATGTAGCCTTCAACATTCCCATGTCCGCCTTCATTTTGACCGGCTTCATGCACGGCATTCCCGGCGAGATCGAGGAAGCGGCGGAGATCGACGGCTGCAACCGCGTCCGGACATTTTTCAAGATGATCCTGCCGCTGTCGGTTCCTGGCATGGCGACGCTGGCCATCTACAATTCCGCGATCATGTGGAATGAATTCTCTTTCGCGCTGGTTTTGACCCAATCGGTCTCAAACCGCACGCTGCCGCTGTCCATCTGGGAGTACCAGGGGCAGTATTCGGCGGACATTCCGATGATTATGACGGTTCTGATGCTCAGCGCGCTGCCGGTGATCCTGGCGTTTATTATCGGACAGGAAAAACTGATCAAGGGTATGATGGCGGGGGCGGTCAAGGGATGAGAAAGCTTGCCGCAGTGCTGGCGTTATTGATGGGTCTCTCTGCGCTCGCATGGGCGGCGGAGCGGACGACGCTGACGCTGTACCACCTGCAGGACGTTGCCAAAGTGAATCAGGCGGTGGATGACAGCGCCCTCCGCTTCATGGAGGACCACGAAGGCGTGTATGTGGAGGTCAACGAGCTGGTCAACGACGTGTACAAGCGTCGTATGGCCATCGCGGCCGCGACCGACAATCTTCCGGACGTGTTCATCACATGGAGCGGCGCGACGCTGGCGGAGTACGCGCGCCTGGGGAAGATTCTGCCGCTGACCGATTCCATGAAGGCGAATGGCTATCAGGACCGCTTTCTGCCCGCCGCCATCCAGCAGGCCAGCGTTGACGGCGACATCTGGGCGGTGCCGGTGGAGAATGTCGCGCCGGGCGTGATTTTCTATAATAAGGCGCTTTTCAATCGTTTTCGGCTCACGCCGCCGAAAACGATTGAAGAACTGTACCACGTTGTCGAAATATTCAGACAGCAGGGCATCACGCCGTTTGCGCTCGCCAACCGAAGCGCCTGGCCGTCCTCAATGTACTACATGTATTTTGTCGACCGCGTGGGCGGGCGAGGCGCGTTCCAGGACGCGATTGCGCGGAATTCGGACGGAACGCCCGAAAACGGCAAGGGCTTCGCGGATCAGAAGCTCATCGACGCCTGGCAGTATGTGATCGATCTGATCGACCGCGGCGCTTTCCCGGAGGACGCCAACGCGCTGGATGAGGATGCCGCCGAAGGACGCATCATGCTCTACAAAGAAAAAGCGGCCATGTATCTGATGGGCACGTGGGCCATCGGCTACGTGGCCGACGAGCGTCCGGAATTTATGAAGTCGCTGGACTTTTTTGAGTTTCCGACGCTGGGCGGCGAGTCCGATGGCATGATTGGAACGGTGGGAGACAATTTCTACTCGGTCTCCTCCCGCTGCGAGCGGCCAGACCTGGCGTTTGAGCTGATTCAGTACCTGATTGACGATCAGGCGGTGAAGCTCCGGCTGGAGGCCGGGCGTTTCCCGCCGCTGACCGGCGTGGAATTGATCAATCCTCTGATCGCCAAGGTGCGTGATTGCGTCGAAGCCGCGCCTAACATTCAGCTTTGGTACGACCAGTGGCTGCCGCCGAAGCTGGCCGAGGCGCACAAGGACATCTGCCGCCAGGTGTTTTCCGGCGGAATGACTGCGAAGGAAGCCGCCCAGGCTCTGGAAACGGCGGCGGTTTCATACTATGCAACCAATCGGTAAACCAAGGGACGAAAAAGGGTGGCGGCGGCTGACGCTGCGCGCTCAGCTAATTTTGGTCACATCGCTTTTAAGCGCACTGGCGGCCATCTGCTCGGGCGTATTGAGCTATCAGCTGCAGCGGCACGCGCTGTATGAGCGGGCGGGCGAGCTGATCGCGGGGCGCGCGGAGCAGGCCGCGCAGAACATCGCCAACTACTTCGAAGACCTCCGGGAGAGCGCGCTGTTTCTGGCGGCGGACGACCGCGTACAGGGTTATCTGCTGGCAGGGGACGAATACGACGCCAAGACCACGGCGCTGCTCGACGGCGCGTACAGCGCGCTGAACAACACCGTCAGTCTCCGGGGCGACTTGGCGTTCGCCTACATCGTCAAGGAAGAAAACGGGAAACTGCTCTACATCGGCCCCCCGAAGGCGACGTTGGCTCTGGATGAGAGCGCGCTGCCGGGGCCGACGGACGGCGCTTCCTTGACAGGCCCTGTGAAAAACCCGGTTGCCAATGATGGCAGCTATGTCTTTTTGATCTGGCAGCAGATTTTTGACATCTATCAGGTGCGCAGCCGCCTGGGTTCTTTGTGCCTTGCCGCGCCCGAACGTGTGCTGGCTCAGAAATATCTGGCCAACACCGGGAATGACGCACTCTTTTTAAGCGTGGCGGACAAGAACGGGCGCGTTGTATCCGATCCCAGCCCGGAGCGGGTTCAGCAGGCGCTGCCTTGGTTTTCCAAAGTCGCCAACGACGGAACCGCCTCCATTGGCGGTGAGTTGGTGGTGCGCGCAGCCATCGAGGGGACCGAGCTGTACGTGGCGGGCGCAATCTCGGAGGGAGCGCTGGCGGCGGACAGCGCCTATGTCGTTCAGATGGTGGCGCTGATCATCATGGGCGCGATCGCGGCCTGCGTGATGACCTCGATCATCATGAGCCGCCGCATCACCGCGCCATTCCGCACGTTGATTGAGCGCATGGCCCGGGTCTCCGGCGGTGACTTCGAAAGCCCGGTCGATCTCTCAAATTACGGCGGCGAGTACGTGCGCATGGCGGACGGCTACAACGCCATGATCGGAGAGATCGGAAAACTGATGGTCAGCGTCCGCGAGAAGGAGCGGTTGCTGGCCGACAGCGAGCTTAAGATGCTCAAGGCCCAGATCAACCCGCACTTCCTCTACAACACGCTGGATTCCATCCATTGGCTGGCCGCAATGAACGGGCAGCAGGAGATCTCCACGATGGTAAAGGCGCTGGCCGATTTCTACCGCATCTGTCTGGGCAGCGCCCATGAGCGCATCAGATTGGGCGACGAACTGAAGCACGCGTCCAGCTATCTGACGATTCAGAAAATCCGCTATTCTGACGTGGTGGAGAGCGTCATGGAGGCGTCGAGCGAGGACATGGAGTTGATGGTGCCCAGCATGATCCTGCAACCGCTGATCGAAAACGCCATCTACCACGGCCTGAAGGGCGGCGGGCATCGGGGGACCATCGCCATCCGGGAGTACCGCGCGGGAGAGGACCTGTTGATTGAAGTCCGGGACGACGGACGGGGAATGAGCGAGGACGACGTCCAGGCGATGAACCATTCCCTCGACATCGGTGAGCGGGACAGCCACGGAGTTGGCAACGTAAACCGGCGGATTGAGCTGATCTGCGGGCCGGAGTATGGCCTGAAGTACTCTCAAAACGCGGACGGAGGACTGCGCGTGACCGTACACCTGCCGGTTGTGAACGCAGAGGAGGGCGACGGATGTACTGCGCTTTGATTGTCGACGACGAGTCGATCATTCGGCGGGGTCTCAGGTGCATGATTCCCTGGACGTCGCTAGGCTTTTCAGAGGTGCTGGAAGCTGCCAGCGCCGAAATCGCATTGCGCATCACCGAGGAGACGCGGGTCGATCTGATCATCACCGACATCTGTATGCCGGGCATGGACGGTCTGGAGATGACCAGAAGGCTTCAGGCGCTGCAACCGGGCATCCGGATTGTGGTGGTGACCGGATATGACAACTTCCAATACGCGCAGCGCTGCTGCGCGCTGGGGGTCAAGCATCTTCTGATCAAGCCGGTGGACGAATCGGAACTGACGCGCCTGATCGCGTCTCTGGTGGAGGAAATACGCGCCGACGGCAGCATGAATTTCCGGGAGGCGGAGGCAAGGCGACGGGCGGAGTTGTCCCACCGGATGCTGCTGGAGTCGCTTTTAGGCGCGCTGGCCAAGGGAACCTGTTCGCAGGAAGAACTGGCCACGCTTTCAAACCTATCCGGCGTCAGCGGTCACGAGCAGATTTGCGCGCTATTGATGCGTCCGGCGATTGAATTGTCCGACGAATGGCGCGCGCATCGAACCTTGCTCATTATCACCATCGCAAAGCTCCTGTCCGGGCTGACCGAATCGGGCCGAGCGGGATTCTGCATTGCGCAGGACAATCAGGCGGTGGTGCTGCTTCGCGCTTCCTGCGGCATGGAGGCGGAGAGCTTCGCTGAAAACGCCGCGATGCTGGTGGAAGGCGAATACGGCATGCCCTGCGCGCTGGGCGTCGGGCGTTGGGGAGAACTGGCGGAGTTTTCCCAGTCCCTCGCGCAGGCCGAGGACGCGCTCAGGCGCTCCGGGCGCGGCGCGCCCGGGCGGCTGGTGCGGATGGCGCTGGATATCATCCGCACACGCTACAAAAGCGACATATCGGTCGCGGCCATCTCCGAAGAACTGCACGTCAGCACCAACTACTTCTCCAGGCTTTTCAAGCATGAAATGGGCGATGGCTGCAACGAATACATCACCGGTGTGCGCATCAAGGCGGCGAAGCGCCTCCTGACTGAGACCGAAATGCGCTGCTACGAGATCGCCGAGGCTGTGGGGTACCGGGACGCCAACTATTTCTCATTGTCATTTAAAAAGAACACCGGCATGTCGCCGGAGCAATACCGGATTTCCAGCGGTGCGCAGCAGGGGTAACCGGCTTGGGAAGAAGATAGAGTACTCGCTGATGCAGTCAAAGACAGGTTCATCCGCAGGCGACGGAGCGTTCCGCTGCCGGTATAATGGCCATTTCCAGGGTGGTAGACGCCTTATCGGCATATGGACACCATGTGCTCTATGCAGACACTTCTCGCGTATGCTATAATTGTAAAAATGGAGCAAAGCCACTGGGGAGGTCTCCGTTCTGCTTCGGCGCGCTGCCGCCGGGGAAGTCTCCGCAATGGGAAATGTCTTGTGGCGAACGGAGTACAAAAGCGCATGAAGAGAGCTACTGTGTGCCTGCTGGCCTGGGTATTGTCTATGATACTTGTCTGGACCGCGCTGCCGATGGACATTTTTGCCGGTGCGGAATCGGCTGATACGTCCGCGGAGGATGTGCAGACGCCCGAAGCAGAACCGGACGATCCGGCCAATTCACCTACGCCGCCAGAGGATAGTGGGACTGCTTCCGCGCCTTCTCAATCGCCTGTCCAGACGCCGGAAGTTACGCCGTCGCCCGAACCGTCGGGTATAGCCCCGTCTCCGACCTTTACGCCTGAAGAAACCGGCACGCCGTCATCCGCCGCGGAGGCGTCCTCTCCATTTCCTTCGGTTGCGCCAACCTTGGCGCCCACCCCGTCGCCGGAAGCGGCGATACCGGTGACGTATTCGGTTTCGCCCGACGCCGCCGTTTACCCACTTGGTAGTCAGGCAGGGCTTTCATTCTCGATCTCGCCGCTGGACGCCCCATTCTCCGGCGTCGAGGGCCTTGACTGGACATGCCAAGACGGCGTCGTCACCCTTCGTTCGGACGCGTTGGCGACTTTGTGCGCCGGAGAGCATGTCCTGGCATTCCTCTTTTCTGACGGCATGCGCGTCGAGGTGCCGCTGACAGTCACCGAGCCCAGACTCCTTGCTAAGGGTTCGGCGAAATGGCTGAAAATTGGTGGAAAGGATTACGCTGCAGACGGTCTTGCCTCGGACACTTCCAGCATCTCGCAGCATTGGTTCTGGAACGCGGCAGAGGAAACGCTGACGCTGTCCGGCTACAACGGCAGCGAGATTCAGTATGATGGCGGAAAGCCCTTGGAAATACTCCTGACACCCGGCACGGAAAATACCATAGTATCCTCTGCTTCGGAAGGCTCGCTGAATTCAAAGCCGGGCCTGATCCTGTCAGGCGGTGGAACGCTCCGCGTGTCGAACACCGCGGAAAGCGCCATCATGTGTCGGGGTGTGATTGCTATCGAAGGCGGGACAATCACGGTTTCCGGAAAGAAACAGGCGCTTTATTCGACGCAGGAGATTATCCAGGTGCGCGGCGGCACGGTTACGGTCAATCAGGAAGGCCATCAGGGTGCGGGGTTTGCCGGGAAGGTTGCCACGCGGGTGGATGGCGGTACGGTTATGGTTCAGGGTGCGGACATCGCGTTTTCGTCACTGGACCTTCGCGGAGGCAGCGTAACAATTACGGACTGCGAAACCGGAGCAAATGCGCTGTCCGCCACGGGAGGAACCCTGACGATTTCAGGAACGACGCAGTGCGCGGTGGAGAGCAAAGCTGCGATCGGCCTATCGAACTACGCGCTGACCATTCGGGATTGCGGGCGGTATGGATTGTATACCGAAAGCGGATTAGATATCGGGAACGGTGCGAACGTCAACATTGAAGCAAAGATAATCGCGCTGTATGCGCCTGCGGGGGCTTATTCTCTGGTGATCGAAAAGGGCGCGAACCTCGACCTGCGCGGCGGGGAGCGCGCGATTCAGGCGGAAAAGGCGACGATTGGTGGAAAGCGCTATACAGGTGCGTACAATCACCTTGTTATTCGAAATGGCGCGGTTGTGCAGCAGGGGAATGACATCTTCAGCTTGTTGATCGGTGGGGCGACCTACGCCGCGTCCAGCATTACCAGCGATCAGAGCGGTGAAGGCTGGCGCTGGAGCGCCAAGGGCAAAACGCTTGCGCTGGATGGGTATGATGGCGCGGCGGTCACCGCAGCGGGCAGCGGGATTACACTGTCGCTGAATGGGGAGAACCGCGTTCAGGGTGATTTGTCAGTCTCCGGCGCAACCATCCAGGGCGGCGGCACGTTGGCCGTATCGCGCGTCATTTCAAAAGCCGGGCTTGACATACGGGCTGGGTCAATCAACGCGGCCAGACTCGTGACGGATGGCGATGTGGCGGTTTCAGGCGGTGCGGTCAGCCTGACCGGGGATGAAGAAGGACCTGCGATTGAATGCGTCGCCTTTACTATGGCGGGTGGTTCGCTTACGCTTTTGGCGGGGAGCGGCGTTGCGCTCGAAGGCGTGCATTCGTCCGGGAAAGCCCTCGTCAGCGGCGGAATGGTCTCCGTGAAAGGGTTTCAGGAATTTCTCCTCGCAGGCGATGTGAACGTCGTCGGCGGCTCAATCAGCGTTGGGGATGGCGCAGGATGCGGGATTGTGTCTGGGAAAAACATCGCGATGTCCGGCGGGACGGTTGAAATCAAGACAACAGGTTGCGCCTTGGATGCGGGCGCGGGGTCCGTCACGATCACCGGGAAACCGGATCTTCGCCTGGAGTCCGTTGAAAATACAGCGTTTGCCGCCAAGACTGTCCGGATCTCGGGCAAGACCTATGCGAAGCGATATGCGGGCGTCGTCATCAAGAACGGAAAGCTGATCGAAGAGTTTAAGCAGGAACCGGATCTGGTCATCGCGGGGCATTCATATTTCATGAAGGAGATGAATCTAAGCGATCTGTCGGGCGACGGCTGGTCCTGGAACGCCCGGAAAAAGACGCTGACGCTGAACGGATACCACGGTAAGGGCATCTGGCTCAACCGGACGGCTACCGTAGCGCTGACCGCCGGTACTTCAAACAGCGGCAGCGACGACTACCATTCCGGCGACGCTGCAATCTATTCCACCGAGCGGCTGACGCTGACCGGAACCGGACGCTGGAGCGGCGGCCTGTACGCGGATGGTGACATGAGCGTCACGGGAACCCCAATCATTCGGGCAAGCGGCATCCAATCCGGCAAAGACCTGTCCGTCACGGGCGGGCATCTCCAAGCGTCCGGCGGTATCTTGGCGGAAAAGGGAAAACTGTCCATACAGAACGCCAGCGTCACCGCATCGCGCTTGTACGGCGGGCGTCTGGAAATCAGTAAGGGCACCATCATCACCACGGCGCGGGACGGGGAAGACGATCCCGACTTGAAAGGGGACAGCGCGCTGACGGTTTCCAGCAGCGTCGTCTTCTGTACGAATCTTGGTTCCCCCAATGGGAAGGTCAGCCTGTCGGGTTCTCCGGTCTTTCTACGTGGAGAGGTTTCGGGCAGCGAAATCTGGTCACTCCGGCAAAGCGTCGCCATCACCCGCGATATGACGCTGCCGTTGGGCAGACGCTGCCTTGTGCCCGCCTCGCAGACGCTGTCCGTTGCCAAAGGGAAGAAGCTCTATGTCTACGGCACTCTATCCATCGAAGGCAGGGTGAGCGGCGCGGTGATCTCCCGTACGGAAGCCGGCGATATTGCGATCTCCGGCAGTGCGTCGGTCGCGAGGGGAAAGCGCGTGCAGTTGGCCGCAAAGGTCGTTCCATTGGTTTCAGGCGGTACGGCCGATCAATCGGTTTCCTGGTCCAGCGACAAACCGTGGCTCGTCTCCGTCAGCGACAAGGGATTGGTTGGCACAACAAATCTTGCCGAGACGGGCGACACGGCCGTCGTCACCTGCGCGGCGATGGACGGCAGCGGCGTCAGCGCCGAATGGATAATGACCGTGACCGAGCCAGCGCAAAAGATCTCAATCTGGAATTCCGGCGTTTCCATCAGCCGGTTGACCGTAGGCCGTGCCGTTGGCTCTGTGAAACTGGATTACGATGTCGCGCCGGCTGCCGCGGCAAAGACCGTCCAATGGACGTCTTCAAACAGTGCGGTTGCTGCCGTGGATCAAGAGGGACTGGTGCGGCTGGGTAAGAAGGGCACTGCAGTCCTCACTTGCGCGGCGCTGGATGGCTCCGGTGCCAAAGCGTCGGTCAAGCTGTCCGTCAAATGATGGCTCAGGATAAAGGAGCGATCAAAATGCGAAAGGCTTTCATTGTCACGGGCGGGGCCAATGGCATCGGGCGCGCCATTGTGGAAGAAGTGGTGCGAACAGGCGGCCTTGCCTTGGGCATCGACACCGACGATCTCTCCGGCGCGATGCTCGAGGCGCGCTATTCGCCCGAACAGTTCCGGTTTTTTCAGGGCGATATCTCCGACAAACAGGTTTTAGAGGATTTCATCCGGTGGTCGGTCGAAGCGGCGGGGGAGATCGGCGCGCTGATCAACAACGCCTGCTATTCGTCGGGCGGGCTGACGGACTGCGGTTATGATGACTTTGAGAAGGTTCTTCGGGTCGGCGTGGTCGCGCCGTTCTACCTGACCAAGCTCCTTTTGCCGCACTTCGCGCCCGGCGCGGCCATCGTCAACATTGCCTCCACCCGGGCGTTCATGTCCCAGCCGGAAACCGAGAGCTACTCCGCCGCGAAGGGCGGTATCATCGCGCTGACCCATGCGATGTGCGCGACGCTCGCCGGGCGTGTTCGGGTCAATGCCATCAGCCCGGGCTGGATCGATACGGGCAGTTTTCAGCATGACGACAAGTATGAGCCCGCTTATTCAGAAGCGGACGAACGGCAGCACCCGTCGGGCCGCGTCGGACGTCCGGAAGATATCGCGCGGATGGCGCTATTTCTTTGTTCGGAGTCGGCCGGTTTTATTGACGGAGAAAATATCACGATCGACGGGGGCATGACAAAGCTGATGATATACCACAATGACTTCGACTGGAAGCTTGATACGTAACAAAGGCATGTAGATAGTCCCCGAAGGGCGCACGCCGATCGGGGACTTGTTTATTGTATTGGTTGCCAACTGCAGGCTTAAGGTTGCACGAACCGCTTTTCCAGGCTGGAGCGGTATGCCGCTTCCACTACGCGCTGCACCCGCACCGCGTCCGATGCCGGAACGGCGAACGGCGCGCCATGTAAAAGCGTTTGACAGAAACTGTCAAACTCCCGTTCGTACAGGTCGCCAAATTGAGCGGTGATGGTTTCTCCTTTTCGCGCTGCACCGGCCTGTATGGCGTCATAGCCATTGGACTCCGGCAGGGACAAAGCGTCCAGATGGCCGCCGTCCGTCTGCCCGATGACCGAATCGCCCATCAGGTGCCCTCGCGTTCCGAAGAATTCCAGCCGCCACTGGGCCGCTTCGTCCGGAATGTTGAAGTTGACCTGAAGCGCTGCCTGCGCGCCGTTTTCCAGTTGTAGTAGAACTGAGGAGGAATCCTCCACATCGTACCGAAAGGTTTGCGTATCGCAAAGCGACGCCACCTGCCGGACAGCGCTCCCGGTGATGAACTGGATCAGGTCGATCACATGTACCCCCATGTCCATCAGCGCGCCACCGCCGCCTGATGCTTTGGACTGACGCCAAACGCCGGGCATGTCCGGATACCAGCAGGTAAACTGCGCGTAGGCCGAAACGACCTGCCCGATCTTTCCTTCCGCGACCTGACGGCGCATTTCCTGCACATATGAGCCAAAACGCATCATGAAACCCGCTGCGATGCGCACACCCTTTTCCTCGCAATAATTGACCACCGCCTGCCCCTCGTCTGCGGTCAGCGCCAGGGGCTTTTCGATCAGGATGTGCTTGCCGCGATCAGCCGCAAGCATGGCCTGACGCGCATGGAAGGCGACGGGGGAGGCGATGTAGACCGCATCGATCTCCGGGTCGCGTAGTAGGGCCTCGTCATCCGAGTAGGCGCGCTTCGCGCCATATTTCTCCCGAAGGCGCTCCGTATTTTGCGGGTTCGGGCCCATCAGCGCGACCAGTTCCGCAGACGGGCACCGCAACAGGCCGGGCATCGCGCGCCGGTCGGCAATGCCGCCCGCGCCCAATACGCCCCAGCGGATCTTATCCATGGGCAGGATTCCTTCTTTCGGTTTTCAGTGCAGGACAAACGTTTTTTCAGGAAAGAAGATCGTTCGAATTCAACCAAAGCATACCACGGCATACCGGATTCGTCAAGTCGGCCGCCGTTCGGTCAAACGTTAAGCGTCATGCTGTTTCCATCCATCGGGGCGATCATTTTGATTGCGGGCGAGCGCATTTCAGCGAACAGACGCAACGCGGCTTCGATGCCGGAGAGATGCCGCTCCAACACCGGGCCCGGTACGCCTTCGGGAGCGTACGCTGTGTATAGAAGGCGTCTTGTCTCGCCGGTGATCGCGGTTCGTAGATCGGGCCCCCGGAGTATACTGGACAGGACGCCTTCCTCATCCGCGATCAACCAGTCGCCCGCGACGCATGGTACTGTCTTTCCGCTCAACGTGACGTAGGATTCTTCGCCGGTGGCAATCAGTGTTCTCAGCGGTAAGCGGACCTTGTCCAGATCGTGTCCGGCGGTCAGAATTCCGTTTTCCAGTTCCGCCATGAACATTGCGGCGACCGGCGGCAGCGCGTCCGGGATCCTTCGACCTTTCGTGATGGATTCCATCTGCGCCAACACGTGGTACGTATACCCAAAGCGCTTATAGTAGGCGATGTACGCGTCGATGGGCACAAGTGCCTTCATGGCCTCCCGGGGCATCTCCGCGTATTTCACGCGCAGGTTCTCTTCCAGACGCCGCATGGCAGACCTCAGGCTGTCCTCGGCTCCCGGCGTGATTTCCACGCGGATAAGGCCGATGGCACGCCGCCCGGATGCCTCCGCCGTGCCCTGATGACTCTCGATCATTTGAAAAGAACTCCTTCCTTTGCTGCCCGCAGGGGCAATTTAGTATGAGTGCCGCCGGTAGCGATCAACGCCATTCCCAGAACGACCATCAGACCGCCCAGCCACTGCCGCCATCCCGCCTGTTCGCCCAGTACCCAGACGGAGAGAAGCAGGGAGACGAAGGGCATCAAGCCTGAAAAGGCCGCGGCGGTAAACCCGCCGCACCGCTTGATCCCCGCATACCAAAAGACAAAGCCCAGCGCGGTGACAAACAGGCCGTACCAGAATAGCGCCAGCCATTCCCGGATGCCCAGCGCGCCGAGCCTTTCCAGCGGATGCTCAAACAGGGCGGGCAGGAGGCAATAGCCCAGTGCGATCGCCGTCACCAGCGTGGTTTGCACCAGCGGGCCCAGGGGTTTTTGTCCATTGGACTTTTCCTGAACGGCAGTGATTCTAGACAGGATGTTGAAGCCGGATTCGCATCCGGCCGCGCACAGGACGAGGAAATTGCCCAGTAAATGTCCGCCTGTGAAGGCGGTTCCGCCTTCCATCAGCCCCTGGATCAATAAAACGCCGCCGACGGAACAGAGGATGCCGACGCGTTTCTTCCAATCCGGCGCTTCCTTCAGAATCAACTGGGAGAGCATCGCGGTGATGGCCGGGGTTGCGCCGGTCAGGATGCCCGCCTCGACGGAGCTGGTGTGATTGAGACCCGTCAGAAGAAACATCCGAAACAGGAAGATGCCCATCAGCGCCTGCAGGGCCAGTGGGCGGAATTTCGCCGCAGTGAACCCGCGCAGGCTATCTATAAGAGCCCGGCCGCACATTGTGATCAGGAACAGAAGGGCCAGAAGCAGGCTGACCGCCGCAATTGTAAAAAGGCCGAGCTTGCCGGATACAAAACGGGCGGAAACGACGCTGCTTCCGGCCAAAGAAAACGCCAGAAACAGAAAGAGCGGCCCTTTGACACGGCTCAATGTAAATGCCTCCGTTCCCGCTTGCGTTTTTCGCGCGGAATGCTATAATCATATACGATAAACTGGTCTTATAAAATAGCCAGTATAGGTTAAAATGAAACAGACCAGTTGGAGGGGCCATGTGGGGGATCGTGCTGGACCGGACGATCGATCAGCCGTTGAAACGGCAGGTGTATGACGCGCTGAAGGAGTGCATTCTGAGCGGACTGCTGCGGGCAGGCGAATCGCTGCCCTCCACCCGAGCGCTTTCAAAGGCGCTGAACGTCTCCAGAAGCACCGCGGTGGAGGCATACGAAATGCTGCTCTGCGAAGGGTTCGTGGTCAGCAGCCAGGGCGCGCCCACCCGGGTTGCGGAAGGGCTGTACCTGGAGCGCCCCGCAGTGATACCGAAAATGCCGCCTGCGTCCCTTCCGGCACTTAAGGCCGACTTCCGGACCGGGCGGCCGGACCTTCGCCAGTTTCCGCGTTTTTTATGGCGTCAGGAACTATTTAAAGCAGCGGAAGATCTTCCGCTGGAAGGGTATGGCTATGCGGGTCCGCAGGGGCTTCCTGCGCTCCGGAAGGAAATTGCCGCCTGGTTGATGCGAAGCCGTGGTCTGCCCGTTCGCCCGGAGGATGTGTATATCACCGCTGGGGCAACGCATGCGCTGCACATTCTTGCGGACTTATTGTGCTCGGGCGGGAAGGGGATACTGATCGAGGACCCCTGCAACGCCAACATGCTGGAGACGTTTCTGCAAAAGGGCTGCCCGGTGGTGCCGGTCCCGGCGGATGCGCAGGGTCTTCAGACACAGTGCCTGTTAGTCTGCGAGGACGCCTGCGCAGTTTATGTGACGCCCTCGCACCAGTTTCCGCTGGGCGGCATCCTGAGCGCCCCTCGCCGGGCCGCGCTCATCCGCTTCGCGCGGGAAAACTGCCTGTACATCATCGAGGACGACTATGACAGCGAGTTTCGGTACGCAGGCGATCCCGTCGCCCCGCTCTACGCGATGGACCCGCGGCGCGTGATCTACGTCGGGACCTTCAGCAAGGCGCTCTTTCCCGCGCTGCGTATCGGTTACGCGATTCTGCCGGAGGAACTCCAGCCGAAATGGCGGGAGCTGCGCACCCATACGGACGTGCAAAACCCGCCCTTTGAGCAGGTGGCGCTGGCGGAACTGATGCGCGCGCGAAAGCTGGACAGGCATGTGACGAAGATGCGCAGGCTATATGGGCAGCGGCGGCAGGCGCTGATGGACGCGCTGAAAGAGAACTTTGGTGATCGCTGGACGGCTTGCGGAGACGCGGCCGGGCTGCACGTGGCCATCAATTTTCCGGGACAGTGCTTTGACGAAGCGTTTTCGAAGAAGCTGAGGATGCGTGGCATCGCCGTTACGCCGCTGGAGCGGCACTGCATCGCCAAGGGAGCGCATCGCTCAAAGCTACTGATCGGGTACGGTCATATGGAACCGGAAGAAATTCGCGCCGCTGTGCGGCTTCTGGCGGACGCGATGGAAGAACTGTACCCACCGCACATTTGACGGAAGCGGTTTTTTCTTGCTATAATGACGTTTCGAGGGGTTCCATTTCGCGAGACCATTTAAGAAAATCACCGGAAGGTCGTAAAGCATGCGGACACTGCGCGTTGTAATTGCCGATGACGAACGGGTGATCGTCGACGGTTTTTTGAAACTGATCCATTGGGACAAAATCGGGTGCCGGGTGGAGGACGCGGCCTATGATGGCATCATGGCCGTGGAAAAACTGACGCGCTTGAAACCGGACGTTGCGATCATCGACATCAATATGCCGCTTTTATCCGGTCTGGACGTGATCCGGAAAGCTTCGCCCGATTGCCCGGATACGGTGTTCATCATTATCAGCGGATACGACGAGTTCGGCTACGCGCGGGAGGCGCTGAAGCTGCGCGCCTACGACTATCTCCTGAAACCTGTGGATTTTGAGCAGTTTGAGGCGCTGATCGAGCGGCTGCGGCGAGAGCGGTTCGACCTGCCGGTGCAGGAGCATGCGCAGGATACGCGCGAACCCGATGCCGAACCGCCCACGATTCAACGTATAGTCTCCTACATCGATCAGCACTGCAGCGAGGATCTGACGCTGAAAAAGCTGGCCGAGGTCTTCTTCATGAACCCCGTTTACCTGAGCCAGTACTTCAAGGCAAAGACCGGCATGAACTACTTTGCCTATCTGAGCCACCTTAGGACGGAGCGGGCCAAGCACCTGCTGCTCACCACCGACAAAACCATCGCTGACATCGCGCGCGCCGTCGGCGGCGCGGATTACCGCACCTTCACCAAGCGATTTCGCCGCTTGGAGGGCGTATCGCCGTCCGCATTCCGCAAGAAAAACGGACGAATCTAGATTATTGACACACAACGATAGAAACACCGCCTATCATATTCCGGCGATTTGCACTACGATGGAGTCGTTGGGATGCTGCCGCATCCAAAATGTTGATGGGAGGTTATTTCATGAAGCGTATGCTGTCCCTGGTGCTGTGCCTGACGCTGATTCTTGGAATGGGCCTGGTTTCGTCCACGTCGGCGGAGGAGAAGGTTCATCTGATCTACCAGACCTGGAACCCTGGGGAAGACTGGTTCGCCGCGGTCAAAGAAGACTTTGAGAAGAAGAATCCGAACATCGAAGTCGAGCTGGTGTACGTGCCCTACTCCGACCACATCCAGAAGTTGAAGATCGACCTGGCGACCGGCCAGGGCCCGGACGTCTACTCGCTGCAGACCGGCGCGTCCCTGAAAGAATTCCGGGATTTTGAAGTGGACCTGACACCCCTTGCCGCCAAGGAATGGGGCGCGGACTGGGAGAAGACCTTCGTGCCGTTTGCCACCCAGGTAACCGCAGACAAGGGCGTATACTATGGCCTGCCGATGGGCACCAGCTACGCCGGCACCCTCTGGGCGGACGTTTCTATGCTGGAGAAGTACGGCCTGAAAGTACCCACCAACCGCAAGGAACTGGCGGAGGTTTCCAAGGTGCTGCGCGATCAGGGTCAATACCCGCTGTGCATCGGCGCCAAGGACGACTGGATCAATCTGGATGTGTGGATGAACATCGCCAACGGAGTCTCCTCCGAGAAGCTGTACAAGGCGATCGCGGGCGAAACCGTCTTTACCGATCCGGATCTCGTCAAGTCTTTTGAAATCTGGAAGGGCCTGTTCGACGATGGCATCTTCCAGGACGGCGCGCTGGGCGTGAACATGTACAACGACACCACGGACCTGTTCGACCGCGACGCCACCATCCCGATGATCACCAACGGTTCCTGGGTCATCAACAACTACCCGTACCGCGAGGAGAACCCCACGCTCTACGAGAACTTTAACGGCGAAGGACGCAAGCATACCGTCATCGATATGGACTGGAACGACGATGGCAAGCCTGACCCGATTCAGGCGACGGTGGAGAACGTATTGTGCATGAACAACGCCGGCGAGCACCAGGACGCCGCGTGGACTTTCATCAAGTACATGCTCTTTGACGGGCAGGACCTGCTCAACAACAAGTATCTGGCCTACTTCCCGTCCCGCGCCGGTGTTTCCTTCCAGGGCGAACTGAGCGCCGAAGGCGTCGAGAACTTCAACAAGCTCATGGACATGGGCGCCAACAACATTGGCGGCTACCGCGAGAATCCCTATCCCGAACTGAAGACTGCCATCGCGGACAACCTGAAGGCGCTGGTCCTGGGCGAAGTGACGCCGCAGCAGGCAGCCGAGGCTATCGAAGCTGTTTCCAAGACGACGCAGAGGTAATGCGCGCGGGGAGAATCCGATAGAGGACTTCTCTCCGACATGGCGACCGCGTGAGCCGGAAATTCCACGGAATTTGGGCGGCTCACTGACCGGGGGCGGTGTTTCCTCCGCCAGTTTGTAACTGGCGGAGGAAACACGGAACCGGCGAGCAGGCCGCCGGTTCCGAAATGAAATGCCGAATGGGATCGCCGGTTGCCTGAAGGCGCGCCAATGCGCGCACCTGCGGCATGGCGGAACATTTCGCACTGGGAGGCATTGCTTCGATGAAAAAGCACAATCTTACGGGCCTGATGTTTGTGATGCCGCTGGTGATTCTGTTCCTGGTCATGAATGTGTATCCGATCGCGTTCAACATCGTGGTCAGCGGAACCGATTGGAACGGCATCTCGAAGAGTTGGAATTTCATCGGGCTGGCAAATTATCAAAAACTGCTGGTCAACCCGGTCATGCCACGGGTGATGCGCAATTTTGCTGTCTTTGGCATCGCGACCATCCTGACGCAGGCGGCGCTGGGAGTTCTGCTGGCTTCTTTTTTTGCCAGGGGCGTCAAGGGCGCGGGCATCTACCGCACGGTGTTCTACGTGCCGGTCATCGCCACCGCGACCATCGTGGGCAACATCTTTTCCAAGATTCTGGAGACCAACAGGGGTTACCTGAATGAGTTCTTCCGCACGGTGGGTCTGAATTCACTAGCACAGCCATGGCTGGCGGAACCCAATCTGGCGCTCTTCTGGATTATCCTGATCAACATCTGGCAATGGACGGGATACAGCATGCTGATGTACTACGCCAACATGCTCAACATCCCGCAGGACGTCTACGAGGCGGCCACCATCGACGGCGCGACTCCCCGTCAGCAGTTCTTCCGCATCACGTTGCCTCTGTTGCGTTCTACCCATTTCACGCTGTTCGTATTGGGTGCGCTGGGTTCCCTGAAATGCTTCGACCTGCCCTATGTTCTGACCAAAGGCGGCCCAAATTACGCGACGGAGTTCTTCTCCACCTACATCAACAAGCAGTCCTTTGAACTGTTTGATCAGGGCATGTCGTCCGCGATCGTGGTGGTCATGCTGGCTCTGGCGATGCTGATCACGCTGCTTCAGCTCCGGCTGTACTCCCGTAAAAACAAGGACAAGGAGTTGGCCGACGCATGAAAAATTCCAAAGGCTATACGATCGTCGCGCAGTTGGCGCTCATCCTTCTGGCCCTTCTGTTTTTGTACCCGCTGGTCCTGATGCTGATGCGATCATTTGATGTCGGTGGCTTTCAGAACTACGTCCGCGTGTTTGAAAAGGTCAACCCACTGCCGAATTTTCGCACCAGCCTGATCGTGGTGGGCGGATCGCTTTTGATTGTATCCATCGTCACGTCGCTTGCCGCTTTCGGGTTTGCCAAGGTACCCTTTCGGGGAAGAAGCACGCTGTACTACCTCCTTCTGATGGGCATGATGGTGCCAACCGCGGCGACGATCTTCCCGCTGTTCCAAATTGTCAAAGGCATGAAACTCAACAACACGCCCTTTGCCTTGATCCTGCCGTATGCCACCGCCAACGCCATTTTTAATCTCATGGTGCTGAAAAACTTCTACGACGGCCTGCCCAATGAACTTATGGAGGCTGCGACCATCGACGGCGCGGGCCTGATGCGTACATTTCTGTCCATCATGCTGCCCATCAGCCTGCCGGGGCTCGCCATCGTACTGGTTCAGACGTTTTTAAGCAGCTGGAACGAACTGCAGATGGCGCTGATCTTCATCAACAAGACCGCGCTGCAGCCGCTCTCCGTCGTGCCGCTCAGGTTCCAGCAGCAGCGAAGCGGTGGCTTCCCGGTGGAGGTCATGTACGCGTGTCTTGTGATCTGCCTGGCGCCGATCGCGCTGTTCTATGTTTTTTCGCAGCGCTTTCTGATCGCGGGGCTGACGGCCGGCGCGGTCAAGGGGTGAAATCATGCGACGCATCAGACGAACGCTGTCCGGAAAGCTCATTCTGGCCACCTGTCTATCGCTGGTGGTGGTGCTGGGCATGGCGATTGCGCTGATGTGGACGCTGACGATCAACTTGACCTTGGACAAGGAGCAGCAGTCCATGCGCTCCTATCTGGCCAACACGCTGTTTTCACTGGACGAACGGATCAAGGATCTGGGCCGCACGTCGGTCGTCGCGGTCAGCGACGACCGGGTGCAGGAGATCCTGAAGCATCTGGATACCTACGACAAGCGCAAGCGTCTGGAGGCCGCAGATTACCTGCAGAAGCTGTTTCTGGGCACCGTCTCCAGCCGAAACGAGGTCACCGCGCTGTTTCTGTTTGATAACCAAAAGCTGATCCAGAAGTATTCGCTGGCTTCAATCGGCATCCGCGTCGGTTTTTCAGTGGAGCGCGACGCGTGGTTCCTGGAAAACCTGAAGAACATGCCACTGCTTCCCAATGGGACACGGCTCATGGGCGGCCAACCGGACAGCTTTCTGGTCATCCCAACGCTCAATAACCCCTTTGACAACGTGTATTTCATCGTGCTGCGGGAGATCAACAGCTTTTCGCCATTCCAGCGCATCGGCTACATGATGGTCGCGTCGCGCATGACAACACTGGGCAAAATCGCCACCAACACCATCGACCCGAACGCGCGCTATGTGCTGGCAGACCGGCAGGGAAACGTTCTGTGCGAGAGTTTGGGCCGGGCATTCTACAAGCCGCTTTCCGAAGCGTTTCCGCTTCTGGAAAGCGCTCAGCCCAATCAGCCGGCGGAGCTTCCCTTTGATGGTAAAAACTGCCTGGTGCTGTCCCGCACGTCCTCCTTCAGCGGCCTGACGCTCTACGTGTATAAACCGCGCTCG
Organism: uncultured Clostridia bacterium; assembly: GCA_937934775.1. Lineage (GTDB taxonomy): Bacteria > Bacillota > Clostridia > Christensenellales > Aristaeellaceae > JAEZHK01. The sequence goes on along the minus strand of CALGYL010000415.1, from coordinate 8,020 downwards.
CTGATCAATCGGGGCGCCACCAAGGCCGTGCTCATTCTGGCGGTTCTGTCGGCGGCGGCGGTTCTTCTGGTCATGCTGATTACGTCTCTATTGATCCGCAAGACCGTCCGGCCGATCACCACGCTGGCCGACGCCATGGAGAGCTTCAGCCGCACCAATACCCGCCCCTCCGTGGAGGTGGATGCGCAGGATGAGGCCAAGCGGCTGACCGACGCTTTCAACGAGATGGTGACCACCATCAACGACCTGATCTTTTCCGAATACGAAAAGACCATTCAGCTGCAGAACACGCGCCTTCAGCAGAAGGAGACCCAGCTACAGTACCTGCGCAGTCAGATCAACCCACATTTTCTCTACAATACTTTAGACACCATCCGCATCAAGGCCAGCATCAACGGGGATGAGGAAGTGGCGGGCCTGATTATGAAGCTGGTTGCGTTCTTCCGCTTCGGCGTCGGGAACACCGACCCGCTGGTCTCCCTCCGGCACGAGGTCAAGCTGATGCAGATTTACCTTCAGTTGATGCAGTGCCGCTACCCGATGCTTCGAGACGCCTACAGCCTGGACGAAAAGCTGATGGATGCGCTGATCCCAAGCTTCATCCTGCAGCCACTGGTGGAAAACAGTCTGATGCACGGCCTGAAGGCGTCGGGCTACGACGGCGAACTGACGCTGACCGTTCGCGCGGAGGGGGAGGACATCCTGATCGAGTTGAGCGACAACGGCAATGGCATGCCCGACGAGTTGATTGAGCGGTTCAACCAGCCGGAAGCGCCCGGCGAGGCGCGCGTGACGCGCGGTCATATCGGCGTGCGCAATGTACAGGAACGGCTGAACATGTATTACAACGAAGGCTACGGCCTCAGCTACCGACTAAACGAGAGCCGCGGCGTGACCGCCGTACTGCGCCTGACGCGCATCACGGAAGGCGGAAGCCATGTGTAACGGGAATCAATAAGAATCGGCCACGACGACCGATACCCCCGAAAGGGTAAACAAGAAGGAGGATCTTCATGAATCTCAGTTTTGAAACCTACCGCGACAAGGTCATGGGATGCTGGGCCGGCAAGAACATCGGCGGCGTTCTGGGCGCGCCGTTTGAGGCGTTCCGCCAGTACAACGAAGTGGATTTCTACACGCAGGACCTGTCCATGGGCCCGCCGCCCAACGACGACCTGGATCTGCAGATCGTGTGGCTGGCTGCTGTCGAGCGCTACGGCCGCAACGTCAACGCGTCGATTCTGGGCGATTACTGGCTCAGCTATATCATCCCCAACTGGGTGGAGTACGGCACGGGCAAAGCCAACCTGCGCGCCGGGCTCGTGCCGCCGATGAGTGGCGCAGTGGACAATCCCTACAAGGATTCCTGTGGCTGCTTCATCCGCTCCGAGATCTGGGCCTGCCTCGCGCCAGGCAATCCGGCGCTGGCCGCAAAATACGCCTACGAGGACGCCATTGTCGACCACGCGGACGACGGCATGCAGGGTGAAATCTTCTGCGCGGCGCTGGAGAGCGCGGCATTCGTCGAGAGCGACGTGCAGAAGCTGATCTCGATCGCTTTGTCCTACATCCCGGAGGACAGCAAGGTTGCCGAAGCCGTTCGTACCGCCGCCAAGTGCCGGGCGGAGGGCGTGCCGTTCAAAAAAGCCATCGCGGCCATCCACGACGCCGCGCCGGGCACCTTCGGCATCCAGGGCATCACAAACGCCGAGGGCGAGTTGAGGAGCCGCGAGATGGGCATGACCAAGGTGGGCGCGCCCGGCTTTGACGCGGCGGAGAACGTGGGCTACGTGATTGCGGGCTGGCTGTATGGCGAGGATTTCGGCGATCAGATCGTGAAGGCCAACGCCTGCGGCGAGGATACGGACTGCACCTGCGCGACGCTGGGGGCGCTTCTGGGCATCCTGCTGGGCGCAAAGAACCTTCCGAAGCGGTGGACCGATCCGCTGGGCGACAAGATTGCCACCCTCTGCATCGACAAGACCAGCCGCGGCGTCTGGGTGCCGGAAACGGTCACAGAGCTGACCGACCGCGTACTGCGCGTGACGCCTATGTTCCTGGGCGTTGAAAACTGCGACCTCCTGGCAGAGGGCGGCTACACCATCGAATGCCTGTCGGGTGACGCGCTGTTCTGCGCCGACACCTCGGATTATCAGCTTGGGATGAACGGCATGCACAAAGATCACAGCCTGCCAGTCCGGAAGCTCAGCGCGCTTACCTCAAATGTTGCCAGATATGAGTTTACCGCCTTCAGCGCGATGGTAAACCTGGAGGATTCCCCGTTCTTCCGCTTTGGCGAAAACCGCCGCTTCACCGTCAGCGTGAAAAACGACATGCGCATGTGCCAGCAACAGTGGGCGCGCATCTCGCTCTACACGCCGGACGGCGTGCAGGTGGTCGGACCCAAGACGGTGATGCTGCCGCTCAACAACCTCTGGGGTTCCAAGGCGGAGGCCACTTTCGAGGTCAACCTGGACCAGATGGCCGGCCCCAAGGCGGAACTGCTGGTGGACATCACGCTGGAAGGCCGCCACTCTACCGCCGCCCTCAAGGTCGTCATGATGCGCGAGCGCTGACCATTGATCGAAATGGAAGCTTCCGGCAGATGACGCGGGAAGCTTCCGCTTTTTATACTCGGGATATCCAGCATTGACTGCCAGGCATTGGGGCAACCATTCAAAAACCTTGATCGTACTTTGAATGAGAATTAGCAAGCGAAGCGGGCGGACGAAAACAGACAGTCCTTGAAAACGCAGTGTTTTCAAGGACTGTCTGTTGGTCTGGGTGAGAGGATTTGAACCTCCGGCCTCTTGAACCCCATTCAAGCACGCTACCAAGCTGCGCCACACCCAGGCAAATGTTGCATTCCGTCGCAACGTTATATATATTAGCATGTTCCGGGCCGCTTGTCAATATAAAAATGTACCGTGGGATGTTAACTTGCAAAGATTGACAGGCATGCTATGGGTACGCCGGGTTTCGTACTGGGATTTCTGAAAAACGCGCAGAGGAGAACAGATTTTCCGAAACCGGCATAAAGCGAGCGGCGGACGCGGATGCTTGAAACAGTCGAAAAGCGGGTGATTTCCGAAATTTTCCGATCAATATTATTACCAGCATAGCCTTTGCGCGGGGCGGAGAATTTATGCCGGGATGCTTTGAAGGAGGTCAACACGCATGGATGGATGGAAAAAACAGGCGGTCCGGCGATGCTTTGGCTGGATACTATCGCTTTTGGTATTGGCCGGGGCACTGTCGCCGCAGGCGCAAAATCTTTCGGCACTGCCCGACGTGATCCGCCTGACAAAGGGAGAATCGACGCAGCTTGAACTCGTTGGGCCGATGAACCTGTCCATTGAAGAGGGTGGCGAACCGGTACTTTCCTCGTCTGACGAGCGCCTTTCCGATGTGGATGGCGAACGCGTTACGCTGACCGGCGAACAGGCGGGCAGCGCCCAACTGGTGGTCAGTATCCTGGGAATGCCGGTCAAGCGCGTGAACGTCAGCGTTCAGCCGACCCGGCTGGTCGTTCCGGGCGGACAGGCCATCGGCGTGGCGCTTGAGATGAAGGGCGTACTGGTGGTGGGCGCGTCCGACGTGGGGAACTCGGTCAGTCCGGCTCGAAAGGCAGGCATCCGCGCGGGCGACCGGATTCTGATGGTCAACGGTACCGCTATAACGAGCGCGCAGCACCTGTCGGACCTGATCAGACAGGGCGGAGAGGCCAAACTGACGCTCCAGCGCGGCGACGACAACCTGAGCGTTCCCGTGACGCCTGTCAGAGACGGGAACGACGGCGCGTACCGGCTGGGTGTCTGGGTTCGAGACAGCACCGCGGGCGTTGGGACGCTCTCCTTCTATGATCCGAAGACTGGAATGTACGGCGCGCTGGGCCATGCAATCACCGACATGGATACGGGCGAGACGCTGTCCGTCGGGGAGGGCGAGATATACGAAAGCCGAGTTGTCGACATCCTGAAGTCCTCAGACGGCCGTCCGGGCGAACTGATGGGGGATTTTATGAGCGACGCCAAGGAATTGGGCACGCTGACCAAGAACACCCAGCGAGGTATCTACGGCAAGCTGAATAAGCCGCTGAGCAATTCGCTGTATCCGGAGGGCGTACAGGTTGCCGCGCGCACTGAGTTGGTCACCGGCCCTGCGACTCTGCTCACCACGCTGGACGACGGGGGCGTCAAGGCTTATGACTGCGAAATCACCAAGCTGTTCGGCCAAAACGAGCCCGGACAACGCAGCATGGTCATAAAAATCACCGATCCGGAGCTTCTGAAGCGGACCGGAGGCATCGTGCAGGGGATGAGCGGATCGCCGATTCTGCAAAATGGCAAACTTGCGGGCGTGGTTACCCATGTGTACATTGATGATACGGTCCTTGGGTATGCGGTTTATGCCGAATGGATGCTCAAAGAATGTGAATAATGCGTGTACTTATGGAGAATGAGAGGATTTTATATAGGGAGCGGCGAATAACGTTACGGAAGTGAATGCCAATGAACGATGCGCCCCGGCGAACCATACTCGCGCTCTCAGACAAGCTGGCTGCGTCCGCTGTCATCGACGCGGCGCAGTCGGCTGGACTCTTGATCGAAGGCATCTGCTGGGATGGCCCGGACTTGGTTCAGATGGCCGCGCAGACCATGCCGGATATGATTCTGGCCGATATGGTGCTTCCGCGTTGGGACGCGCTGGAGGCAATGCGCAGGATCGGTCTGCTGCCGCTGTTTTCAATGCCCTATGTCGTCCTGCTTACGCCGGCGAATATGGAGGTTTTTGAACGGCAGGCATTCCAGCGCGGGGCGTGCGGCGTGTTGCGAAAGCCGCTGAATGTAAATGCGCTGACAGACCTGACGGGCGGTCTGACGGTGAAGAACCGCCTGCCGCGAAGCGATCTGACCGAGGACCGAATGCTGACCTGTCTCTGGTCATTGGGCTTTTCGGCAAAGCTTCCGGGCACTTCCTATTTGGCAGCCGCCGCGATGCTGATGGCGCTGGACGCCAAACTGATGCGGTCGCTCACCGGAGAATTGTACCCGATGGTGGCGGAGCGCTTCCACGTCAGTTCTCTGAATGTGGAACACGCGATGCGAAGGGCCATCGAATCCGCCTGGTCGGGCAGCGCCATGGAACGACAGCATGCGCTGTTTGGCAATACAATAGATGCGCGGCGAGGCAAGCCCACCGCTGGCGAAATGATTGGTCGGCTCGCCGAACTCGCGCGGGTAAAGGAGTTATAGAAAATGAGAATCAAACGGGTGGCGTTCATCGTTATTGATGGTCTGGGCATTGGCAACGCCGCCGATGCCGCGGCTTACGGCGATGTAGGCGCCAATACACTGAAGTCTGTGGTGGAGAAGGGCAAGCCCGACATCCCCAATCTGACCGATCTGGGCCTTCTGAACGCCGCGGGTCTGCCCGGCGCCATCGAAGATCCGCTGGGCTGTTTTGGCGCAATGGCCGAAAAAGCCGCCGGAAAGGACACCACCAGCGGTCATTGGGAGCTGGCGGGCCTGACGCTGAAAAAGCCTTTCCCGACCTTCCCACAGGGTTTTCCGGCGGAACTGATCGAGCAGTTCGAAAACGAAACCGGCATGAAAACGCTGGGCAACAAGGTGGCCTCCGGCACGGAGATCATTGAGGAATTGGGCAGCGAACACTTGCGCACCGGCAACCCCATCATCTACACCTCGGCGGACAGCGTGTTTCAGATCGCCGCGCACGAAGCCATTATCCCGCCCACAGAACTGTGGCACATCTGCCGCATCGCCCGCAAAATCCTGGTGGGGCCCTGGGCGGTGGGACGCGTCATCGCACGCCCCTTCCTGGGCAATCCCGGCTCCTTCACCCGCACCGGCAACCGGAGGGACTTTTCCATTGATCCCACGGGCAAGACCATGCTGGACGTACTCAAGGATGCCGGACGTGACGTCATCGGCATCGGCAAGATTGAGGACATCTTTAACCACCGCGGCCTGACTGCCTCCAACCACGCGGCGGGCAACCCCGCCTGCATCGAGGCCGTCCTGGAAACCCTCCGGAAGGACGCCTGGAAGGGCCTGATGTTTGTGAATCTGGTGGATACGGATTCGCTCTATGGCCACCGCAACGACATCCCGGGCTACGCCAAGGCGCTGGAGGATTTTGACGCGGCACTGCCCGAGATCATGCGGCTGATGGGCGAGGATACCCTGCTCATGATCTCCGCAGATCATGGCGTCGATCCGGGCTATCGCGGCACCGACCACACCCGCGAGCATGTGCCGATCCTGTGCTGGAGCCTTTCGGCGCAGGAGGGCATTGATCTGGGCCTTCGCGCCACCTTCGCGGACGCGGCAGCCACCGTGCTGGACGCGCTGGGCGTCAAGAGTCCGCTGGATGGCACGTCGTTCTGGCCGGATATCAGGGCATAGGAGGAAATCCCATGACCGAATACAATCGGAAAATCCAAGCCGCGGCCGGGTATATTCGTGAGCGGATCAGTTTTGCGCCCAAACTGGGATTGGTTCTGGGTTCCGGCTGGAATATGATCCTGGAGGATATGGAATCTCCGGTTCGTATTCCCTATGCCCAGGTGCCCGGCATGGTGGCCTCCACGGTGCCCGGTCACGCGGGCGAGTGGGTGTTTGGGAAGATCAACGGGCATGAGATCTGCGTGATGGCGGGGCGCATCCACTACTATGAGGGGCATACGCTCCAGGATGTGACACTGCCCATGCGCGTGATGAAGGCGCTGGGCATTGAAAAAGTGGTGCTGACCAACGCGGCGGGCGCTGTGAACAAGGGCTTTCAGGCAGGCGATATGATGCTCCTCACCGATCACATCAACCTGACCGCGAACAACCCCTTGATCGGTCCCAATGACGACGAACTGGGCACCCGCTTTCCGGATATGAGCAAGGCCTATGATCCGGAGATGCAGTCCGTCGCCCGGTCGATCGCGAAAGAGCAGGGGCTCACGTTGCGAGAAGGCGTTTACATGTGGCTGACCGGCCCGACCTTCGAAACGCCCGCAGAGATCCGCATGGCGCGAACGTTGGGCGCGGACGCGGTGGGTATGTCCACCGTCCCGGAGGTCATTGTCGCCCGTCACGGCGGCATGCGGGTGCTGGCACTGTCCTGCATGACCAACATGGCCGCGGGCGTTCTGGACCAGCCGCTGTCCCATCAGGAAGTATTGGAAACCATGAGCCGCGTCCGCGTGCCCTACCGCGCGTTCATTGCGCGCCTGATCGAGCTTCTTTCATAAGAATTCAACATAAAAACGCCTCCCGGCGGATACCCTACGTTATGGGAATCTCGCCGGGGGGTGTTTTATTTGTTTCGGAAATTATTGGCATGTGCCGTTGCGCTGTGCCTGATCCCGCTGGCGGCGCTGGCGGAGCCGCTGGAGACCGATGTGCCCATCGACATCGACTGCGAGGCGGCGGTTCTGATGGAACCGGACAGTGGTCAGGTGATCTTTGAACGGAATGCGGACGACACCCGCCCCGTGGCCAGCGTGACCAAGGTGATGACCATCCTCCTGGTCTGCGAGGCGGTGGAGGATGGCCGCGCGAAGCTGGACGATATGGTCACCGTCTCCCCGCAGGCCGAGGGCATGGGCGGTTCGCAGGTGCTGCTGGACGTGGGAGAACAGCAGAAGCTGTCTACGCTGCTCAAGTGTATCATTGTGGCTTCCGCCAACGACGCCGCCGTCGCGCTGGCGGAGCATTTGTACGGTTCAGAACAATTGTTCGCACAGAAAATGAACGAACGCGCACGGACGCTTGGCGCAGGCAATACACACTTTGTCAACTGCACCGGCCTACCGTCCAACGGCCAGTATACCACCGCGCGGGATGTGGCGCTGATGTCGGCAGAGCTGATCAAGCACGCCACTTACTTCAAATTCAGTACCGTCTGGATGGACAATCTGGATCACGGGGACGGACGAATCACGCAGTTGACCAACGCCAGCCGCCTGATCCGTCTGTACGAGGGCTGTGACGGGCTGAAGACCGGT
>CALGYL010000414.1 GCA_937934775.1 uncultured Clostridia bacterium | reverse complement strand
GCATAAAATTTGCGCCCAACCCGACAGGGCTGAGCGCCTTTGTTGATGGTCTGGGTCCTTGAAATTATTGGATTTCAAGGACTTTTCCATGTTCAGATAATGGTCTCCCGCGCGAAAAGCGTTCCTGAGCGCGGTATCAGCCCTGACGTGCGAGCAAGGCTTCGATCCGCATACGGACGCAATCCGGCAGGCAGCCACTTAGCGCCCGTTCCAGAAGATACGGGTGTCCGATGCCACAACGCAGCAGGTATTCCTCGATCCGGACGGCTTTGTATTCCTTCCCCGGGATCAGTTGGTAGACGACGTACCAGTCCTCCAGCGCGGCAAAGGGAACCGGGGCACACTCCATCTCCTCCAGCGACGCGACGGACACGTCGTCAAAGACATATTCGTAACGGCCTTCCGGATGGTTAATCGCAAAGCCCGCCATCATGTCGACATCGGTTCCATCGATGCGGAATTTCCGAAAAAATCGCGTGGCATACGTCGCGGACTGCACGCAGGGGATGGTTTCGCCCATCGCCGCGAGCAGGCCCGCGGCCTTCTCCGCGCCCTCGACACAGACGAGAAGATCAAGATCATTGGGGTTCTCCGCCAGGTTGTACCGGTTCAGAAGTACGGAAGCGCCGACCGCCCAACCCACGCCGGCCTCCGTCAGTGCCTTTCCAATGCGGCTGAGCGTCTGAAACATGACTTGTCCCTCCAATGAATGCGCAGGGCGCTTGGCCAAATGACTTGCGCACCGCATATTTAGCACATCCCTGTGCGCGTGCTTCGGAAAAACTCCGGCACACTTTCATCCAATCCACCAATATGGTATCATGGTTTTCACGGAAAATCCAGCGCAGTATCCCGCACGCGTTCCGCCGAAGGGGAAATTCTATGCATGACGAAACGCAGAATCCCATTGCAGAGACCGGAGACGCCGCCAGGGATGCCCTTATGCGCATCCTAAGCAGCCAGAATTACTACGCATCCCAGAGCTGGCACGATTCCGAGGTGCTTGCAAGCCGCTGGCACGACGGCAACCTCGTCTTTGATCTGGATCCGGAAATGTGGTTCGGCTGGCAGGAAATCAGCGCGCAATCCGTGACAATCACATATTGTGACGCACAGGTTCTGCGGCAGGAAATGTGGTTCGACGGGCCGAAGATATGCTGGCTGAAGGACACGCTGGAGCCGGTTGAAGAGGGCTATATTGCGCGCATCAAGGGCGTTCATGTCTGGAACGGCTGCGAGAGTTCATCTGAAGAGGCGCGCGCGGCGCGCATCACTGTACTGGCCCGGGATATTCAGGTTCATCTGGACGGCAAACTGCTGCCGCCCAAGGATGCACCTGTTCCCTTGGGTGTTCTGCTTGGCGCGCTCAGTTGGAACGCCCCGGCGGAATGGCAAAAAGCCGCGAAAGAAGCCATCACCACCCAGCCGGATTTCGACCTTTCCCCGCTCATCCTCCTCAGTAGACGGAAGGATTGCTGGGACAACTGCGCGGAGATTCTCTGCGCGAAGGATGACGAAACGCTGAAATCGCTTTTGCCGAAGTTTCTGGAATGGCTGATGGACTTGAACTGGCCGGGAGCTTTGCAGGTGTTGGATCGACTCCAGCGGATGCGCGTGGAAGTGTTGAAGCCCGCGCTCGAGGCTGTTGTCCGCCGGGTTCGCGACTCCGACGAAGCATGGATGGAGTGGCTGGCAGAGCTCATCCGGAACCAGAACATACGGGACGCGCTGGACGCGGATGTGTTGGCCTCCCTTGAAGCGCACCTGGACTGTTAAGGGGGGATCGCCTTCCGGGCATCAGCCAGGCTTGTATGGATTGCTCGCAGTCTTCGTCTGTCGGGGCCTCAAAAGAGTGCAAACATCGCCGTACACTCAGTCCGTCAGTGGTATGAGCACCGTAAAAGCAGCCATTAGCCGGCCGCATGGTGACTGTGGTTGAGCAATCTATCTGTCAGCCCGAAAACCGGGGAATTGCGGCCTCGCGCCACCGCCTCGTATTGTGCGGCGAGGTTCAAAGGCTTTTCATCGTCTTGGAGTCTCCGCCTGACGGAGCCACTGCCCTGAAATCCGCATAAGGTCCAGCCGCTGCCGGACTTTCACGGCTTCCCGTCTAAGCAAGCAGGCCAGTTCCGGCTGTTCGATCAGACGGTTGATTGCCGCGGCGCAGGCGTATGCGTCTCCAACAGGAATCAGCAGCCCATTGACACCGTTCTGAACCGCCATGCGCGCGCCGCCAACCGGGCAGTCGCTCACCACCGTTGGCAGCCCCAGCCCCAGCGCCATCACCCCCAGTATGGCGTTGGAGATTCCTTCAAAGTCTGATGTGGATACGTACGCGGCGGACTTCAGGATTCGCTCATGCAGGTTTTCTGCAAAGCCCGGCATCGACACAACCTGACTCAGCCCTTTTTCCTCAATCATCTTCTCCAGCAGCCGGCGCTTCGGGCCTTCGCCGTAGATCACCAGCCGCATTTCCGGGTGCTTCGTTTGGACGATTTCGAAAGCTTCGATCAGCATGGGCAGATTCTTCTGCGTGACCATGCGCGCCGCGGTGACAATTTCACGCGTCCGCTCCCCCTCCCACGGAGAGGGAGCGAATCGCTGTTCAGCGGGTTTTCGATGACAGCGCCTAGACGGCGAATTCGCTCGGGAAAATATGCCCGCGCATCCTCTGTCTGGAACACGAGATGCCTGCCTAACAGCGTATAGGAGATGTCCCGCCTGACGCGGTCGGAGCGAAGCACGGGCCGAATTTGGGGATCGCTTCGCTCCGACACGATCACAGTACAGCGCCGCCCCAGCGTCGCCCACAGCGTATAGTTGTTGATCTCGGTGCAAAACGCACAGACGCGGTCCGGCCGGTATTTCTCAATCGCCCGCCGCAAGGCAAAAAAGCGCTCCGGCGCCACCCGGTACCGGTCGACATGGGCGGTATGAATCTCCATGATCTCAACCCTGGGATCCACCGAGTACACCTGCGGCTCCGGCCGCATATTGATGATGCCGACCTCATGGCCCATTCGCGCCATCCCGACGGCCAGATTCTCAATTACACGGCCCGGCCCGCCGACACTCAGCCGCTCCCCGGCAAACAGTATGCGCACGCTCTGCTCCTCGCTCTTGGCACCCGCCGATCGCCTGTCTGAGCCCAAGCGTGAATGAATACAAAGCCAAAACGCATTATACCATAAATTCCCCCTCCAAGCGTGGTAAAAAAACGCATCGTATTTATCGTATGATCGGCACAATATGCGGTTAACAACAGATAAACCGGTTTATTATGTACAAGATTCACGGCGTTCCATTTTCCATGTTTTTCTGGTATAATGCATCTACGGTACACAAAAGCGCAAGGGGGAGTTTACCATGTGGAAGGAATTTAAGGAGTTTGCGTTCAAGGGCAATGTGGTGGATATGGCGGTCGGCGTCATGATCGGCGCGGCGTTCGGAAAGATCGTCACATCGATGGTTGCGAACATCTTCACCCCGATTCTCTCGCTGATCACCGGGAAAATGGACCTGTCGACGCTGGCTGTCAAATTCGGCGAGGGCGAAACCGCGGCTTCGCTCAATTATGGTCTGTTCATCCAGTCGGTGATCGATTTTTTGCTGATGACGTTCTGCATCTTCCTGTTTGTCAAGCTGATCGCCAAATTCAGGAAGCCCGCCCCCGTAGTGGAAAAGCCCGCGACGCGCAAGTGCCCCTTCTGCATGGGCGAGATCGATCCGGCCGCCACCCGCTGCCCGCATTGCACCTCGCAGTTGAACGCATAATACAGGACGGCCCGCTTTGCATCGTCTGCGTTTTCCAGGCGCAGGCGCGCGCGGGGCGCCGGGGTGCGCAAACGCTTTAACGGGAGTTTACGCAATCGTCGTTGACAGGCCCGAAAGCGATCATTATACTGGAAGCTGTACTGAATTGCTTCCAGAGATTTTGAGACGGGATGCAACGAGTGGTTTCGTTGTTAACCGTCTTTTTCTCTGCGACCAGGAGCAAACGACCGTAAGGAGGATACTGCATGGAAACCAGACCCTACGTGTCCTGGGACCTGATGAACAGCTTTTTGATCGACGCGTTCAAAGGGTACGGCGTGCCGGAAGCCGACGCCGCCATCTGCGCAGATGTACTGCTGGAGAGCGACCGCCGCGGCATTGAGAGCCACGGCTGCAACCGTTTCAAGCCCATTTACATTGACCGTATCGTAGACGGCATTCAGAGCCCCGTCACCAAGATCGACGTTCTCAAGGAAACCGCCACTACCGCCGTGCTGGACGCAAACGACGGCATGGGCATGGTTGCCAGCCACAAGGCCATGGAAATGGCCATCGAAAAGGCGAAGAAGTACGGCCTTTCGATGATCGCGGTGCGCAACTCCACCCACTACGGTATCGCCGGCTACTGGACGACGATGGCCACCAAGGCCGGTATGATCGGCCTGACCGGCACCAACGCCCGCCCCTCCATCGCGCCGACCTTCGGCGTGGAGAACATGCTGGGTACCAACCCGCTCACCGTCGGCTTCCCGACCGATGAGGAATTCCCCTTCATGCTGGACTGCGCCACCTCGATTACCCAGCGCGGCAAGATTGAATACTATGCGCGCGTAGGCAAGGACACCCCCAAGGGTATGGTCATCGGCCGCGATGGCAGCGCCATGACCGACAGCAAGCAGATTTTGAAGGATCTGACCAGCGGCAACGCGGCGCTGGCCCCGCTGGGCGGCATCGGCGAAGAGCTGGCCGGCTACAAGGGCTACGGCTACGCGACCGTGGTCGAGGTGCTCTCCGCCGCGCTGCAGGCGGGCTCCTTCCTCAAGGCGCTCAACGGCCTGGACGAGAACGGCAAGAAGATGCCCTACCACCTGGGCCACTGGTTCCTGGTGATCGATCCCGAGGCGTTCATGGGTCTGGATTCTTTCAAGAAGACCTGCGGCGACATCCTCCGGGATCTGCGCGCCTCCGTCAAAGCCCCGGGCGAGGAGCGCATCTACACCGCCGGCGAAAAGGAATACCTGGTGTGGCTGGAGCGCAAGGACAAGGGCGTTCCTGTTTCCGAGCCGGTCCAGAAGGAAATCATCATCATCCGGGACAAACTGGGTCTTCCTTACAAGTTCCCATTCGAAAGGTAATTTCGGAATAATACTATGAGGTGAATCACGATGGATTACGCAAAGGAATCCCTGCGCCTGCACGGCGAATGGAAGGGCAAAATCGAAGTCGTCACCCGCGTCCCCACCGGCTCGAAGCAAGATCTGTCCCTGGCCTACACCCCCGGCGTCGCGCAGCCCTGCCTGGAGATCCAGAAGGACGTCGACCTGAGCTATGAACTGACCCGCCGCTGGAATATGTGTGCGGTCGTCACCGACGGCACCGCCGTGCTGGGCCTGGGCGACATCGGCCCCGAAGCCGGCATGCCGGTCATGGAAGGCAAGTGCGTTCTGTTTAAAGCCTTCGGCGATGTGGACGCCTTCCCGCTGTGCATCAAGTCCAAGGAAGTGGACGACATCGTCAACACCGTCTACCTCCTCTCCGGCTCCTTCGGCGGCATCAACCTGGAGGACATCTCCGCGCCCCGCTGCTTCGAAATTGAGAAGAAGCTGAAGGAAAAGTGCGACATCCCGATCTTCCATGACGACCAGCACGGCACCGCCATCGTCACGCTGGCCGGCCTTGTCAACGGCCTGCGCGTCGTAGGCAAGAAGAAGGAGGACGTCAAAGTGGTCATCAACGGCGCGGGCGCCGCGGCCATCTCCATCACCAAGCTGCTCATGTCCGACGGCTTCAAGACCGTCATCCTCTGCGACCGCAAGGGCGCCATCTACAAGGGCCGCACCGAGGGCATGAACGCCATCAAGGAAGAAATGGCTGAGATCACCAACATCGAAGGCGTCAAGGGCTCCCTGGCCGACGCGCTGGTCGGCGCGGATGTGTTCATCGGCGTGTCCGCCCCCAAGATGGTCACCACCGAGATGGTCAAGACCATGAACAAGGACGCCATCGTCTTTGCCTGCGCCAATCCGACGCCGGAAATCTTCCCCGACGAAGCCAAGGCGGGCGGCGCCAAAGTCATCGCCACCGGCCGCAGCGACTATCCGAACCAGATCAACAACGTCCTGGCCTTCCCGGGCGTGTTCCGCGGCACCTTCGACGTGCGCGCGTCGGACATCAACGACCAGATGAAGCTGGCCGCCGCCTACGGTCTGGCGAGCCTCATTTCGGACAGCGAACTGAACCCGGATTACATCATCCCCGCGCCGTTTGATCCGCGCGTCCGGGAGACCGTCTCCAAGGCCGTCGCCCAGGCTGCCCGCGATTCCGGCGTGGCCCGGATCTGAGGAGCGCCGAAAACCCGCAAGCTGCTTTAGCGAAGAAACATAAAAGCTACGTGAGCCTGAAATCCTTCTGGATTTCAGGCTCACTCAGACTGTCAAAAAAGCTCCCCATGAGGGAGTTTTTTTGATATAGTAGAGTTG
>CALGYL010000413.1 GCA_937934775.1 uncultured Clostridia bacterium | reverse complement strand
AAGGCGCGGTTGACCGCCAGCATCATGTCGCAGATCTCCCGCCCGAAGGGCGTGGAGCGGTAGATTGGCGGCTTGCACAGCGCGCCGATCAGTTCCACCCGGTTGAGCGTATCGTTTTCGGCGCCCTCCTGAACATGCTGGACGAACAGCGTCACCAGTAGCCGCCCGGCGCCGTCTACCACCTTGTTGTAGGACCGGACCTGCCCCTGCGCGGTAAGAAGCGTCTCCAGCGGCCACTGGCCGCCCGCGATCAGCTTACCGGGCATGGTCACCGGCAGGCGGTCCACCGCGCCCGACAGGCGCTTGACCAGGAGGGTCCCCGCGTAAAAAGGCTCGTTCATAACCTCGTGACTCAATTCCAGCGGGCCTTCGAGGCGGCCTGCGGCCGTCATATGGTTGTTGGGATTCTCCAATCGTATCACTCCCCGCATGCGTATTTCTTTTATACGATATGCGGAGACACTTCGGGCTATGCGTTTCGGGGCGCTCTCCTCCGCCGGATGATTCAGCCGCCCGTAAGGCGAGCGCCTCAATGCGCATCCACGCTGTTGCGAAACTGTCGAAGCGGTTTTCGGGCCGCAAATTAACTTGCATCTGATAATCCCCGTATTTGTTTTGTACAGTCAGACTGTACACTTGCATTGTACAGAGAAGGAAAAAAAGAAACATGGAGGGGATCATTTTATGAAAAAGATTCTTGCGATCGCGCTGGCTCTGGTGCTGGCTCTGGGCCTGAGCGTTCAGGCAATGGCGGACGGCGCCATCACCGTGGTGTCCCGCGAGGACGGCTCCGGCACCCGCGGCGCGTTCATCGAGCTGTTCGGCGTTGAAGTGAAGAACGCGGACGGCAAGAAGGAAGACATGACCACCGAGGACGCCGAAATCACCAACTCCACCTCCGTCATGCTCACGAGCGTCGCCGGCAACCCCAGCGCCATCGGCTACGTTTCGCTGGGCTCGCTGAACGACACCGTGAAGGCGGTCACCATCGACGGCGTCGCGCCCTCCGCGGCCGGCGTCAAGGACGGCAGCTACAAGATCGCCCGCCCCTTCAACATCATCCTGTCCGCCAAGGCGGGCGACGCAGCCAAGGCGTTCATCGAGTACATCCTGAGCGCCGAGGGCCAGGCGGTCGTCACCGACCACGGCTACGTCTCCGTGGGCGAACCCAAGCCCTTCGCCGGCAGCACCATCTCCGGCAAGATTGTGGTGGCGGGCTCCTCCTCCGTGACGCCGGTCATGGAAAAGCTGGCCGAGGCCTATAAGGCCGTCAACCCCAACGCGGAAATCGAAATCCAGCAGAGCGACTCCACCACCGGCATCCAGTCCACCATCGACGGCATCTGCGACATCGGCATGGCCTCCCGCGCGCTGAAGGACTCCGAGTCCGCCGCCGGTCTGACCCCCACCACCATCGCCATGGACGGCATCGCGGTGATCGTCAACAAGGAAAGCGCCGTGACCGCCCTGACCAGCGAGCAGGTCAAGTCGATCTACACCGGCGAAACCACCGACTGGAGCGCCGTCAATGGCTAATACGGGGTTTCAAAAAGCCTCCCTCTCCGCCCGCCGCGTCGGCGGCGGAGGGGGAGTAAAACGTGAAATTGAACCGCCTCCTGCCCCGGGCGCGGGCGGAGAGGGCCAAAGCCCTCTCCCCGCTACGGAAAACCCGGCGGCAGGTACGGCGGATTTGGCGTTCACCCAGCGAAAAGGTGGAGGGAAGAACGCGCCCGAACCGGCTTCCGCCGGTAAAAACCCGCAGGCGTTTGCGAAAACCGGTCCGGGTGCGGGCGGACGAAAGCCGCGACGCGGATTTCGCTCGCAACAGTTCAAAGAGCGCGCCGCACAGGCGCTTTTTGCCGTTGCGGCCAGCGTTTCCGTATTGGCCGTCGCGCTGATCTGCCTGTTCATCTTTGCAAACGGCGTGCCGCCGATGCTGAAGATCGGCATACTGGACTTTCTGACCGGGCAGAAATGGAAGCCGGGCAACGACATCTACGGCGTGCTGCCGATGATTCTGGGCAGCCTGTACGTGACCGCCGGGGCGATGGTGATCGGCGTGCCGCCGGGGATTCTGACCGCCGTCTACCTCTCCCGGTTCGCGAAGCCCCGCACCGTGAAGATGCTCCGGCCCGCGGTGTCGCTGCTGGCGGGCATCCCGTCGGTGGTGTACGGCTTTTTCGGCCTGGTGGTTCTGGTGCCGCTGATCCGGGAATTTTTTGGCGGCAGCGGCTCCAGCATGCTGGCGGCCAGCCTGCTTCTGGGCATGATGATCCTGCCGACGGTGATCTCGCTCTCCGAATCCGCCCTCAACGCCGTGCCTTCCAGCTACTACGAAGGCGCGCTGGCGCTGGGCGCCACCCATGAGCGCACGGTGTTCCGCGTGATCCTGCCGGCGGCAAAATCCGGCGTAATGGCGAGCGTGGTGCTGGCCATCGGCCGCGCCATCGGCGAGGCGATGGCGGTCATGATGGTGGCGGGCAACCAGGCGCGGATGCCCGCGGGCCTTCTGAAGGGCGTGCGCACGCTGACCAGCAACATCGCGCTTGAGATGGGCTACGCGGCGGACCTGCACCGGGAGGCGCTGATCGCCACCGGCGTGGTGCTCTTCGTGTTCATCCTGATGATCAATCTTCTGCTCTCGGTGATCAAACGGAGGGCCGGCAAATGACAAAGTCAAGGCGAAACGCGCTCATCCTGCGCGCCCTGGTCTACATCGGCACGGGTTTTACCGCGGTGGTGTTTCTGGGGCTTACGCTCTATATTCTGATCCGGGGCGTGCCCAACCTCCACTGGAGCCTGTTTGCGTGGGCGTACAATTCCGAAAACGCGTCGATGATGCCCGCGCTGATCAACACCATTTTGATGACGCTTCTGTCGCTGTTCTTCGCGGTGCCCATCGGCGTATACGGCGCGATCTACATGACCGAATACGCCCACAGCGGCAGCCGCCTGGTGCGCGTGGTGCGCATCACCAGCGAAACGCTCACGGGCATCCCGTCGATCCTGTTCGGCCTGTTCGGCATGATGTTCTTCGTCACCGCGCTGAAGCTGGGGCTATCCCTGATCTCAGGCGCGCTGACGCTCTCCATCATGATCCTGCCGCTGATCCTTCGCGCTACGGAAGAAGCGCTGATCGCGGTGCCCCGGGAATACCGGGAGGGCTCCTTCGGCCTGGGCGCGGGGCGGCTGCGCACCGTCTCCAAGGTGGTGCTGCCGTCGGCCATGCCGGGCATCCTGTCGGGCGTGATCCTGGCCATCGGCCGCATCGTGGGCGAAACCGCCGCGCTGATCTACACCGCGGGCACGGTGCCCAAGGCTGCGGATTCGCTGATGGATTCGACCCGGACGCTTTCGGTGCACATGTACGCGCTGTCCAGCGAGGGCCTGTATGTCAACCAGGCGTCCGCGACCGCGGCGGTCCTTCTGATCCTGGTGGCGGGCATCAACGCGCTTTCCGGATGGGCGGCAAAGCGTCTGACGAGGAGATAACATGGACAA
>CALGYL010000412.1 GCA_937934775.1 uncultured Clostridia bacterium | reverse complement strand
ATGGACTACATGCTCGGCCAGTCGGGCGCGGCCCTTCTGATCGGGAAAAACCGCCGCCTGCTGACCCCCAGCGTTCAGATGGTCACGGTGGACGAGCTGAAGGCCGCCCCCGCGGCGCCCTCGGACTTCGCGCCGGAGTTTGCAGACAGTGTGGCGCTTTGCACCAGCGGCACCACCGCCACCAGCCGCATTTTTGTGTACGATGGGACGGCGGTGGCCAATCAGGTGCTGTCCAGCGAACTGCTCTACAACGCCTGCCGGGAGATCATCGGCGACGGCAACCGGAAGAGCCTGGCGTTCCTGCCGTTCCATCATGTGTTCGGCTTCATGGTGTGCCTGATGTGGTGCAGCTTCCTGGGTTACGGCAACGTATACCTGAAGGACCGCGCGCCCCAGACCATCGTTGAAAACGCCACGCGCTTCCACATTCAGCTACTGCTGGCGGTGCCGCTGCTGGCCGCGAATCTTGCCACCAGCCTTGAAAAGAAGGTGGCCAAGGAATCCGCCGGCAAGCGCGCGGCCTTCCGCGTAATGAAGGGCACCAGCCTGATGCTGCAGCACGTGGCCCCAAAAATGGGGCGGACGTTTGCGCGCAGGTTCCTGTTCAGTTCCGTGCTGGACAAGATGCTGGGCGGCGACGTGCAGTGCATCATCCTGGGCGGCAGCCATACCCCGGGCGAGCAGATGAAAACGCTGAGCGCGCTGGGTTACTTCACGGTATCCGGCTTCGGCATGACCGAGACGGCCATCACTTCGGTGGAGACCAGCCAGAGCCTCCGAACCCGCGTGTCGGGCTCGGTGGGCATGCCGCTGTCCAATGTGGAGTACCGGGTGATCTCCGACGGTGGCAAGGAAAACCGAGGCGAAATGCTGATCAAGGGCCGCTCGCTGCACACCGGTCAGCTGGTGGACGGCAAGCTATCGCCGCCTGCGCTGGACGGAGACGGCTGGCTGCACACCGGCGATGTGGTTCGGCTCGAAGCGGGCAGCCGCATGTATGTGGAAGGCCGCGTCAAAGACGTCGTGATCAACGAATCCGGCGAAAACGTCTACCCCGACGAGGTGGAGGACGCTTTCGCGGCGCTGGGTGACGTGGAACAGTTGTGTGTATTGGGTGTGCCGACCGACCCGAATAAACCGCTCTATCAGGAAATCACGCTGGTTCTGTACCTGGGCGGCAAAGCCGGGGACGAGGTCTACGTCAAGGGCCTGTGCGCCCGCATCGCGCAGATCAACGCCAAGCTCCCCGTGGTCAAGCAGGTGGGCCGGGTGCTGGTCTCCTCGGAGAAGCTGCCGGTGGTCAACGCAATCAAAGTCAAACGCGTGGAGCTTCGCAGGCTGATTCAGGAGAAGCCGGATGCCTATCGGGAACTTTCCATCCGGAAGATCTCCGCTCTCCCCGCCAGCGCGCCTGTTGAAGGCGTCAAAACCGAACTGGTGGACTTGGAGATGCGCAGAATCAGCGACCAGGTGCGTAAGATCTACGCCGAGGTTCTGGAGATTTCCGAAAAGCAGATCGCGGACGACGCCCATTTCATCGATGACCTTGGCGGCGACAGCCTGCAGGTCCTCAGCATCTCCATCCGGGTGGAGGAAACCTTCGGTTTCATCATCCCGACGGAGGAGTATGGCCGCTGCACGACGGTTTCGGGCCTCTCCCGGCTGATTTACGAGCGCCAGCACGGTTTCCAGGAGGCCAAGGTTTCCACCGAACCGGTCACGCCGATCTCCGATTTCAAAGAGACGCCCGAATTCAAGGCGTTCTACAAGCGGCAGCAGGCATTGATGGCCGACGGCGCGGACAACCCCTACTTCGTCTGCCATGACTCGCCGCTGCGCGACACCTCCATCATGGCCGGAAAAGAAGTGCTCAACTTCGGTTCCTACAACTACGTGGGCATGTCGGGCCGTCCGGAGGTCATGGAAGCCGCCAAGGCCGCCATCGATCGGTACGGTACCTCCGCCAGCGGCAGCCGCCTGCTCGCGGGCGAAAAGAGCCTGTATCAGGAGCTTGAACGGGAGATCGCCCAGTGGAAGCACGCCGAGAGCGCGCTGGTTCTGGTGGGCGGCCACTCCACCAACGTGACGGTGGTGGGCAACTTCTGCGGGGCGAAGGATATGATCGTCTACGACGCGCTGGCCCACAACTCGATCGAGCAAGGCTGCCGGTTGAGCAAGGCGCTCAGCAAACCCTTCCCCCACAACGACTGGAAAGCCCTTGAGAGCATCCTGCGCATGCAGCGCCACAAGTTTGAAAAGGTGCTGATCGTCATCGAAGGCGCGTACTCGATGGACGGCGACATCGCGAACGTCCCGGCGTTCGTGGCACTGAAGAAGAAGTTCGGCTGTTTCCTGATGGTAGACGAGGCCCACAGCGCCTGCGTCATCGGCAAAACCGGCGGCGGCGTGGACGAGTACTTTGGTCTGGAACCGGGCGACATCGACCTCAAGATGGGCACGCTGTCGAAGGGTCTGGGCGCCTGCGGCGGATACCTGGCCGGCCCGCGCGAGATCATCGAATACCTGCGCTACAACCTGCCCGGCTTTGTATTCTCGGTGGGCATCTCGCCGCCTCTGGCCGCCGCGACGCTTGCCTCCATCCGGCTTCTCCGCCAGGACCCGACCATCATGGACCGCATGCGTTTCAACATCCGCGCCTTCATGCAAGAGGCCGCGGCGAGAAACCTCAACACCTGCCTCGCGGCGGAATCGGCCGTCGTGCCGATCCTCGTCGGACGGGACGAGGACGCGTTCCTTCTCAGCAACAAGCTGCGCGAGCGCGGCGTGTTCGTGCCCCCTGCGGTGTACCCCGCC
>CALGYL010000411.1 GCA_937934775.1 uncultured Clostridia bacterium | reverse complement strand
AGTTCGAAAGCCGGTTCGCCGCCAGGATACCGATGATGGGCCCGATCAGCGTACCGGCCAGCGAAAGGAGCGATACCAGGGCTTCGCCGTCCATTGAAATCCCTCCGTGAATTTGGTTGTGTTCCAGGCTGATTGCCCATCATAGGTAATGCCAATCCAGCCCGGAGCATAAAGTCCGTTGGTATCAAACACCTGTCCTTGCTTTGCAATGCCCAGAATGTCGTTTGTCGTACCCGGCCCCTTGCGCACGTTTACCGTGTTGCCGGTTACGCGGATGTGCTTGCGCGACAGAAACGGCGGAGGAGGCGCACAGTAGAAGTTATCTTCCTCATCCGTCCGGATCACCCGCAACGCACACAGCCAGCCCTTGCCCTGTGCATACCGACTTTTCGAGTAGGTTCTGAGCGATTTTTCAGTAGGGCCAATCCCGCTGCCGTGGCCAATGATCCGGCCATCGCCAAGATACATCTCCACATGTCCACATTGCCGCGGTCTAGACGAGTCTGTCCCCTTATAGTAGATCAGGTCACCCGGAAGTAGTTTGTCTTCGGGCGGATACTTCCCACCCAGCTCGTTTACGTCGGCGACATTCTGAAGTATCTTGTTCGTGATCTGCGCGGCGGTGTTGGAACCGATGTCCTGGCCCAGCACCTGCAGATAACACCAACGAACAAAGCTGGAGCAATCGCTCCAGCCGCCGTCTACTTGGATTCTTTTTGAACCCTGGGTATATTGGTTCTTCTTTTCACGCGATCTAGCTTTTTCAACTACCTCGTCGCGCAATTCTCTTGCAATCATGCTTCCTCCTTATCAAATAACGAAGGGTGGCTTTCGCCACCCTCTCGTCGTATCCCAATCATGTAACTTCATTAAAGTTGCTGGCACTGGTCAATTGTCCCTTAGCAATTGTGCCAAGCTTATTGCACGGTCTGCCAAAGTAACAATTCGCCTTACCTCAGAACATTCAAATATGTGTCTAACTCTCCGATGTCATCAGTGTCCTCACACAAAGTAACCACCAAATGTTTTATCGTTCGACGAACGGATGAAATATTCCAATCACACGTGGCGGAAAATCCCTCTTCTTCGTCAAGCAAGACGAGCTTTTCGTTTTTCAATACTTGACAAGAAATCGAGCAGACGTAGCCATCGGTAAATGGCAGACGCTCTAGAGATATTCGTCCAGGGGTCCCATCCATCCAATACATTTGGACATCAAGTTGACAACCAAGTTCGCCAAAGCGTACTACATAGGGCTTCAGCAAATCTAGATATGTCCTGAACATTCGATTCTCATGTTCAATAATTTCTGTTTCACGCGTTTTGGCGTATATCCATTTATTCATATCCTTCTCCCATAAAATGTCCAATGTATACTTTTACTTGAAATCGAGTTGTTGTAAGGATTCCACGTGTTTTGCTGCCAATGCCACATCTGGTGTGGGCCAGCTCTATGCGGGCTATGCAATTCAAAAGACTTTGTCGTCAGTCTACCATTCGCCTTTGGCACATCATATTTAATTCCAGGATAACCTTCACCGCCTTTGTTACTGGGGACAAGTCTCCCTATTTCTTTTACCCTCATACCCTTGACGGCCATTGTCGTAAAAGTTGCGCCAGCGGCTATTCCACCCCACATAAACCCGTCCGCAGCACCATCTATAGCACCATTCAATGCAGCCTTGCCAGCCCCATCCCAACTGCCCGTTTCTACTCTGTGAGTAACAGCTGCAACCGTGCCGCCAATGACCGCCCCTGTTGCAGCACTGCCAAGAGCCATGCTTACCGAAGCAATCAGAACCGGCGCAGCAGCACCTCCTGTCGCAAACGTAGCTAAGACACCTACTGCAATAGCAGCGACACCAATTGCAACCTTTGCCAAATTAGGAAGTCCCCATTCCCCCTCATCATCAGAAAGTGCAACCGGGTTATTACGGCAATAGGAAAATAGGTTACCACTAAGCATTTCCTCATAGTGCTCTATCGTCACATCAATGATATCGAGATTAATGAACCTTCCCCACTCAGGGTTATAGTACCTGCTCCTGAGGTAGTACAGACCAGTCTCCTCATCAAACTGGTATCCCCTGTACCGGAATGGGTTCAGCTTGCCGAGAGTAGTAGCCATCGTGCCCTGCGCGTTTCCAATGGGCTTACCCCAAGCGTCGTACTTGTATTCTACCACCTTAGCCCCGTTACTGTCAACGATTCCCACGATGTCATCCTGCAGGTTGTGGACGTAGGTGTACAGTGTACCGTTGAAGTTCACCATCGCCGGTCGGCCCTGCGCGTCGTAGAAGAAGTGCATCTCTTTGATCTCAGGCGTGCCATTGCTCACAACCTTGGTGACTTTTTGATGCACAACCAGCTTCCCGTGCAGCGTGTAGTCGGTAGTCGTGACGGTGCTGCCCTCGGTCAGCTTCTTTTGCGTCCTCAGGCCCGCCGCGTCGTAGAAGAACTCAAGCTTTTTGTCCTGCACGTTCTGCGCATTCTTATGCGTCATGGATTTCAGCTGCCTGCCCGCCTGCCATTCGTACGTCCAACCATCGTACATGCACGGATTGCCCATGTGGAAGTAGTTTTCGACTCCCACCTTGTCATCAGGCGTGTACTGAATGGACTTGGCCTGTTCGGACATGTCCTGGTAACTGACCAACAGGTCTTTCCAAGTTGCGTCATACGTGTACGTGAATGTCTTCACAACAGAGCCGACCGTCCCCGTGGTATGGATATAGCCCTTCTTGGAGAGAATGTTGCCACCGCAGTCGTACTCGTACACCCAGGTCGTACCGGCCGGGTCCGCGCTCGTATCCTTGGGATCGTCAACGCGGATCAACTGGCCAATGTCGTCATAGGCATAACTTGTCACAACGCCGCCGCGGGTCTCGCTTGCAATATTGCCCAGGTCGTCGTAGGTATAGGCGAAGTCCAGCGAGGTCGACTTCGCGGTACCTTCCTTGATCCCCGAGTGCTTAATGGACGACACCAGCGGCGTGGTCGCATTTTTACCGGCGCCGGGCGCAAAGCCGTAACTGATGGTATCGCTGGCGCCGTTCACAACCGTCTTGCGATTGACGCGGCCCAGACCGTCGTAGTTATAGTGAACCGTATGCGCGTCGTCACCGTACCGGATCGTGTCCGTGTTGTCGTCGTTGTCATAGGTGTAATCCGTTCCATGCTGGACCACGGCCGCGCCATCCCCGACACGCTCGTCGAAGGAGACCAGGTGGTTGAACTTGTCGTACTTCAGCGTCGCCTGATAGACCGTTCCGCCCGTGGCGTCATCCCGGGTAGTCGTGCGCTTGGGGCGCTGCGCCAGGTCATACTCGGTCCAGTGGGTGCGGTGCAGGTTGTGGTCGGTGAGATGCGCTGTCTGGCCGTTCGCGCCGTATTCGTAGGTGTAGCGGGCGGGATTCTCCGGATCGTCTGTCGAGCAGCTCATCTCGGTCAGTCTGTCAAACCCATCGTAGGTATAGTTGACTTGGCCGCCGTTGCCGAACTGCGTGCTCATCAGCTTATGGGTGCGATCCGCGCTGTAAACGTTGGTAGACAGCGTCTGCGAACTCGTGTCATCGCCGACCGAGACTTTCGTCTGCGCACCCAGCTTGTCGTAATCGAACGAGTATATCACCTTGCCCGTCGGCAGGGGCGGGTTCGATGCGTCTTTGGCAGTATTGTGCGCTACAGTCTTCAGCCGGTCATTCTCGTAGGTATATTCGTTCTGGAAAGGCTTGCGGGTATCGGTCTGACCTTCAAGTTTCCCAATGACAGACTTTACGCTGGTTATACGGTTTGACGCGTCATACGTGTAATCAATGCGGGTCCCCTTGGGGTCCGCCGCGTACGTCAGCGTACCGGTGCGCGGGTTGGTCTCCATCGTCGCGGTTTTGCCGCGCGCGTCGGTCTTGGAGACCGGGTAGTTTCCCGTCACGTCGTAGGCGGTCGTCGTCTTGATGTACGCATCGCCGTCCTTCTTCTGAAGGACCGAGGACTCCTGGTTGCCATACTTGTCATAATCGAACTTCTGGCGCACGCCCTCGGGCGTCCTGCTCCAGCGCAGCAGGTGCATCTTCCGCTTCGCGGTACTGTCGCCGTAGGACATGGTGTACCGGAATTCCTTCTTGTGACCTGCCCCCCGTCATTATACCAAACCCATTGTTAGGATTCCCCATCAGGG
>CALGYL010000410.1 GCA_937934775.1 uncultured Clostridia bacterium | reverse complement strand
GATCGCGCTTGAGCGCCCGCTCGGTCAGCGGCCGCCAATCGGACAGGTCCAGTTCCGGCCGCGCGGCCTCGGCCCTGTCAAGATCCTCCATTTTGTAGAAGAACTCGGTCTCGATCATGAAGCGGTCCATTGCCTCGAGCATGCGATCGAGTTTATGTTTCAGAGACTTGGGGAACATGGGTCTTCCTCCCGCTCATTTTAATAAACGCACTCTTTTGCCGCCTCAACGAACGCGCGGATCAGGTCCGGCTCGCCGAAGAAGAAGTGGTCGGACGGCGAGCAGATGTAGCCGCCGTGCCGCTTGGCCTGAAAGAGCCTGTAAACCTGTTCGCGCACGTTTTGCACGGTCCCCTTTTCAAAGCCGGCATTCTGGTCGAAGCCACCGATGAAGAAAACCTTGTCCCCTACCCGCTGATCCGCCTTCTCCATGTCGCAGTCGCCGCCCATTGAGGGCGGGGTCATGGTCTCCAAGCCGTCGGTGCCGTTTTCCACCACGGTTTCGAGCAGCGGCATCAGACCGCCGCACAGGTGGTAGACGGTCTTCGCACCCAGCTCGTGGATGAGCGCGTGCTGTTTCCGGTCAAAGGGCTGGCAGAATGTCCGGTGCATAGCCGGGCTGATTACGGTGCTGGACCCGCCGCCGCCGCCGGTTTCGACCAGATCCAGCGCGATCGGGCCGGACTGCTCCAGTACCCGCATCTTCTTCTCCAGCATCGCGGTCAACGCGAAACGCATCCAGTCCGGCTCGTCCATCGCCGCGAAAATCGCCGGCTCCGTGCCCATCATGATGGTGCTCAGGTCCTGCCACGGACTGCCCTGCCCGAAACCAAACCCAGCGCCGCGCACGATGCCGCGCTCGCCGATTCGTTCCTTCGCCGCCGTGACCGGCGCCCAGTCCAGCGTGGGCAGCGGCACAAATTCATTCCACAGCGCGAAATCCCGTTCGCCTTTGATGGGGTATTCGGTAATCCAGGTGGTGTACTGGTTGCCGCCGCCCTTTTCGATCAGATCGCCCTTGGGGGTCGCGATGCGACGGACGTAGTGCGTGCCGCCCTCGCCGTCGGGCTCTTCGCGGGTTTCCACCTGCCAAGAGGCCAGGTCCTCCTCCCGGTACACCCTGTCCGGCTCCACGTAGATGACCGGAGTCATGCCCACCGCCTCGTAGGCCGAATACTGATCCATACCGCCCAGATAGCGCTTCAGGTAATACTTCATCCAGCTGTGCACCTGCACTGGAAGGCGATCGGGGCGCTGATTGGAAATCGCCGTCAGGAACCTATCCCGGCCCGTCATCATAAGCACCTCCGCTCTCTGCTTGTCTCTATTTGATGGCCCCCGCCGCAATGCCTTCGGTAAAGCCCTTCTGGAATGTCGCATACACGATCAGGACGGGCACCAGGCCCATCAGCGCCGCGGCGCTCAGAAGGTCGTACCGGCTGCGCTTCTCCACGTAGGTGGCCATCATGTTGTACAAGCTGACCTGAAAGGTGACCAGCACCGGCTTCGTGATGATAAGCTTGGACATCATGAACTCGTTCCACGACAGTGCGAAGGTAAAGATGACCGCCGACACCAGGCCCGGCCGCGCGATCGGCAGCGAGATGCGCGTGAACGCCTGCCACCAGTTGCAGCCGTCGATCATGGCGGCCTCCTCGATTTCGTCGATGCTGCTTTTGAAAAAGCCGATCAGGATCAGCATCGAAAGCGGCAGCGTGTTGACCGTGTAAATCAGGATCAGCCCCGCCCGGGTGTTGAGCAGGTTGGCCTTGGCCATCATCGAATAGATGGGGATCATGTTGGCCATCGCGGGCACCATCTGCGTAACGAGCAGCACCCCGTACATAAACGCGCGATGCCTGGGCGAGCTTTTGGCCGCGCCATATCCGCCGATGGAGCCGATGACGACCACGCACACCACCGCGCCCAGCACCACGATCAGGCTGTTGAGCATCGAAAGGGCGATGGTGGTGTTCTGAAGCACGTACGTGAAGTTGTCCAGATACAGTGAATTCGGAATCAATTGCGGCGGGAACTTTTTAATCGCGTCCTGCGGCAGGAACGCGAACGACGTGACGCTCAGAACCGGAAAGAGCGTAACGACCAGAAACAGCCCCAGCACGAGGTATGAGACGATGGAGCGGTTTCGAATGTCGCGCCGAACGGTATTCAAGTGTTTCTTCATGGCGCACCCCTCAAATCATGTCCTTGTCGCCGTGGCGGAACAGCGCGATGTACAGAATCGCCATCAGCGCGTTGAACAACAGCATCACAACGGAGATCGACGCGCCCGCACCCATCGCGCCCTTTGTAAAGGCGGTGGAATACATCGTAAGGCCGATGACCTCCGTGTATTTAACAGGCCCGCCGTTCGTCAGCGCAAATACGTAGGCAAAGACGTTGAACGTCGCAATGGAAATGAAGATCATATTGGTCAGTACCGTGTAGCGGATCATCGGTAACGTCACATGGATCAGCTGGCGGAACCAGCCCGCGCCATCCACCCGTGAGGCCTCGTACAGGTCCACGGGGACGCCCTTGATCGCGCCCAGTTGCACCGTCATCGAAAAACCGTAGCCCGCCCATATGTTGAGCATGATCACCACATACAACGCGAGGTTTTTGTCCGCCAGCCATTTCACCGGCAGTAAACCCATCATTTTCAAAAGATAATTGATGATGCCGTAGGAATCGTTGAACAGAATGCGCCACGCCGATGTGGCGAACACCTGTGAAACCACCCATGGCATGAACAGGATCGCAGAAATCCATCCCCGGCTCTTGGAGATGTAGGACAGCATCAGCGCGGAGAGGAAGCCTAATAGGAATTGGAACAGCACCACGAAGAAGACATACTTTGCGGTGTTGGACAATACGAGCGGCGTGTACTGGTCGGTGAAGAACTTGATATAGTTTTTCAGCCCGACGAACTGGGTACCGGCCTTCATCAGCGAGAAGTTGGTAAAGCTGATGTAGATGTTGTAGAAGATCGGGAAGATCGTAAAGACGAACAGGAGGACGAGCGCCGGGATCGTCATGGCTTGATAGCGCAGGAGTAGCCCTTTCCTCATCGAAACTTTATCCCTCATGTGGTTCCCTCCAAGCGCCAGGAATTGTTGCGTTTATCCCGTCACAGTGCGCGAAGCGGCTGCCGCTTCCCCATGGCCGGAGCCGGGAACAGGGCCTCCGCTTCGCGCCCGAAAATGTTCGCCCGCGCGGGACTGCCGCGGGATCGGCCTGCCGCAGGACGACGGTCGATCCCCGCAGCGGCGTCACGCGCCATCTTGATTAAAAGCCGCTGGTCTCCACAAAATCCGCCACGTTCTTGGCCGCGTCAGCCAGCGCGGTTTCGGCGTCTTTTTCGCCCAGTATGACCTCCTGGAACGCCTGGTCATAGTACTCGGAGGCCGTCGGGTAGGAAGTGACGACCGGGCGGGTCTTGGCCAGAGGCAGGAAACTCATCATGGTCTCGCGGTACTTCTCCGGAATCCAGTAGATGTCGGAGGAGCCGATGGTCTTGGTCACGGGCAGTTCCTGCGCTTCCGCGATGCGCAACGTCGCGAAGTCGGGATCGGTCAGCATCAGCTCCAGCCACGTGGAGATGGCCTTGTCCTTGGAGGTGTCCTTGGTGGTGATGGCGAACGCCCAGCCGCCCGCGTTCTCGGAATACTTGCCCGTGTCCGGATCGACCGGCAGCGGCGCCAGCTTGATGTCGTCCGCGAAGTCGGGTGCCAGCGTATCCCAGTTGAGCCAGGAGCCGTGGATCAGCATTGCGGCCTGACCGGAGGTAAACATGTTCTGCGCGTCGTCATAGTTCATGTTGACGATCTCGGACGGCACCGCGCCGGCATCGTAGAAGTCCTTAAACATGTTGAAGATGCGCACGGAGGTGGGGTTGTTGAATTGCGCCACATTGTCCTGATCGACAAACACATCCTGGCCGGCCCAGTACATGCCCAGAAGCGAGCAGGTGGTGGCCTCGGTCACGGCGCCGGACATCGCAAGGCCGTAGCGCTCGCCAGGCTTGGTCAGTTTCTTGACGCACTCGGTGAAGCCGGCATAGTCGGTGGGCACGGAATCGTATCCCGCTTCCTTGAGCATGCTCTCACGGTACCAGAGCACGCCGTTGAACGCCGTGGAGTACACCAGGCCGTGGGTCTCGCCCTTGTACTTCATCTTGAAGGCGTCGTAGTAGTCGTCCAGGATCTTCTGGTCGACGCGGCCCTCCATCGGGTAGGTGTAGCCCTGGGAGGCAAACGCCGCGATCCAGTAGCCGTCCAGCATGGAGATGTCGGGCAACGTGCCGGAAGCGCCGCGCATCAGATAGTCATTGTAGCCGTCGGTGTCGCCCTGCAGCACCTCAAACTCCAGCTTCACGTTGGGCATGCGGCGCTCGAATTCCTTGTAGATGTCGGTGACGACCACGCTGGTCTTGTTGGTGTTGGCGTGCACGCTCCCACCGGGAACGTACGAATCAAAAATGCAGATCGACAGCGTGATGGGCTCCTCCGCGAGGGCCGACAGCGGTCCGACGGTTCCGAGAATCAGCGCAAGCAGCATCAGCATCGTGACCAGTTTCCGAATCTTCATCCCATGCATCTCCTTCTCAATGGTTGATGGGGACGCCCGGCAGCCATCTCCCGACGTACCGCCGCAGCCTTCCCGGCCTCAGTCGCAGTATAGCATTAAGGCAGAATAGTGTAAATACGATTATCTGCCTCACGGCAGAAAGCGATATCAGAAATCATGCCATCTTTTCAGTCCGGCCGGGAAAAGTCAATATTTCGCGCAAAATTCCATTGCCTATTCGTTGCTTTTTGCCATGAATGACGTATAATAGGATTATCAATCAAATATGCCAGTCATGCTATCCTGCCCAATTTGGCACAAAAACGAATTGCGATGGCAGAAAAGCACAAGTTTCTCTCGGCGTACGGACAACACAATCGAAGGACATTATTCGGAAAGGGGCGGGCGTATGAATCTTGTAGAACAGCGCGTGCTTCAATTGCAGTCGGCGGTGCGCAGGCCGGTGCAGTTTGGCGACCTGAGCGTCACATTCCAGAACGTCTCCATCCACATCGGCCCGCCCTTGACCGTGGTGCCGGTCCACTGCCACGAGTTCTATGAGTTTCTTTTGCTGCTTGACGGCAAGCAGTACGTCTCTGTTCTTGGCAACGAGCACCTGTATGACGAGGGTTACTTTACGTTGATGCCGCCGGGTGTTTTGCACAGCCATCGGGCTTACCAGGAGATCGGCTGCAGGGGCATTGTGGTCCGGTTCACGGCGCGTCAGGTCCAGAGCGCCGAGATGGTGGAGCCCGTCGCGGAGCGTCTGCTCGGCATTCTGTCCACGCCCCACGCGGCGCCGCTGACCGACGAGGGGATCTCGCGCCTTCTGACAACGCCCGAGGAGAACGGCTGCTGCGCCTCGCTGGATCTGATCTCACTGATGATGCGCATGGCGGATGTCTACAGCCGGGATGACAATGTGCTTCGCAAGGTGCCCAAGCCCCGCGTGCTCAATGACCGGGACCTGGTGGAGAACGTGCTGATGTCCATCTCCACGATGTACATGAGCGACATTGACGTCATGACACTGTCGCGCATCCACAACATCAGCTACCGGCATCTGGCGCGGCTGTTCGTGAAGATCACCGGCTACACGCTGACCGAATGGCTGATTTACAGCCGGCTGAATTATGGCATGCAGATGCTGGCGGAGACGGATCTTTCGATCTCCGACATCGCCAGGCAGGTGGGCTTCAGCAGCGAGAGCTACTTTTCCAGCGTGTTTTCCCGCACCATCGGCTGCTCCCCCAAGGCCTACCGGCGGGAGAATGCAGGGCAGCCCTTTACGCCGCCCTCCATTGAAAAGCTGCGCGGGGTGCAGCACAGGCCCGAATGCAGCAAACTGTACGATCCCTTCAGCCCGCACTTGATTGACCCCTCCCGCATCCAGATGATGTCCCGTTGCCGCACCTGGTAGCGCGCTTTCGCCCGCGAAAAGTTCATCCGCATGACCTTGGACGGGGGTATGGGGTGCGCTTTCGCGTAAAAAAGCCCTCGGCTGGTTTTTGACGCGATGGGAGAAATGCTGCGCGCGCCTGAAATCCTGCCGGATTTCAAAGCGTCACGCTGGATTTTGGTGCATTTTCCACCGTCAGGATGCATACAGATGGCAAAAACACGCTTCCTGCGCACGGGTCGCCGGAAGCGCTCTTTTGTTTGCCGGCCAGGCGCGGAGGTCTCCGGCATCAAAAGATTTTCAAGAAGGCCAATGGCGTGGGCTTGCTCAATTGGTTTGCCTCCGGCGCAAGCGAGGCAGCCGCGCACAGGAAGCACCTGAACGCCATCAACGTTTCACGGTGGCAGACGGGATATCGGCGCCAACCTCTCCACCACGATGCGCGCCATGGTCGAAAAACCCACCCAGGCCCAATCCTTCGCCCGGATGGTGCAGGGCATTGGATCATCCGTAGGTTCAGCATGTTCCGGGGCTGACCGCCTGATGTATGGATCATACTAAAGGAAAACATGAATCACTCCAAAGCGCCAAGGGGTTTTCGATGCAG
>CALGYL010000409.1 GCA_937934775.1 uncultured Clostridia bacterium | reverse complement strand
GACCATCGGCGAGGGCGCGGGCCAGCAGTCCCGCATCCACTGCACGCGGCTGGCGGGCGATAAGGCGGATTTGTACCATCTCAGGCTGCACGAAAAGACGCTGAACCTGAAATTCCGGGACGGGCTGGGTCGGCCGGAAAAGGACAACTGCGTGGATGGGTTCCTCCTGAACCTTCCGGAGGTGTTCGATAGCTGGCAGGCGTTCTTCCTCGAGAAGCCGGAGCCGATCTCCGCCCAAGAGCGAAAGGACTGGCTCGCCGGTTTCACCGGCGTCTCCCTCGCCAGCGACGCCTTCTTCCCCTTCGGCGACAACGTGGAGCGCGCCCGCAGAAGCGGCGTTTCCTACATTGCGCAACCGGGCGGCTCCATCCGGGACGATCATGTGATTGAAACCTGCGACCGCTACGGCATCGCCATGGCCTTTACCGGCCTTCGCCTGTTCCACCACTGAAAAGAGCCAGAGTCTTATAAACTTTGGGGCGCGCAGGAAACGCGTCAACCGTTCAGCCAAAGGAGATCGCCATGAACGTCATGATCGTCGGCGGAGGCGGGCGCGAGCATGCGCTGGCCGTGAAAATCGCCGAGAATAACAAAGTGGAGAAGCTGTACGCGCTGCCCGGCAACGCCGGGATTGCGGAAGTCGCAAGCTGTCACCCCATCGCCGCCACGGACATCGGCGGCATCGTTCGCTTCGCGCTGGAAAAACGGATTGATTTTGTCGTGGTCGCGCCGGACGATCCTCTGGCGCTGGGCGCGGTAGACCGGCTGCACGAGGCGGGGATTCCCTGCTTCGGGCCGACAAAGGCCGCGGCCATGATCGAGAGCAGCAAGATCTTCTCCAAGGATCTGATGCGAAAATACGGCATCCCCACCGCCGCTTACCAGACCTTCGACCGGGAGGACGCGGCCCTTCGGTACATCAAGGGCCGTTCATTCCCGCAGGTAATCAAGGCGGACGGGCTGGCGCTCGGAAAAGGCGTTGTGATCGCGGAGAATTTTGAGGAAGCCCGCTTGGCCGTTCACTCCATGATGGCGGAAGGCGCGTTCGGCGAGAGCGGAAAGCGCGTAGTCGTCGAGGAGTTTTTGGAAGGCCCGGAGGTTACCGTGCTGGCCTTCGCCGACGGGAATACCGTCCGGCCGATGCTCTCCTCCATGGATCACAAGCGCGCCTTTGACGGAGATCAAGGCCCCAACACCGGCGGCATGGGCGTCGTCGCGCCCAACCCGTTCTACACAGAGGAAATCGCGGACCGTGCCATGCGGGAGGTCTTCCTGCCCACCCTTGAAGCCATGCAAAAGGAGGGCCGCCCCTTCAAGGGCTGCCTGTACTTTGGTCTGATGCTGACAAAGGACGGCCCGAAGGTGATCGAATACAACGCCCGCTTCGGAGACCCGGAGGCGCAGGCGGTTTTATCGCTCCTTGAAAGCGACCTTCTGGACATCCTGATCGCCGTGGAAGACGAACGCCTGGCCGAGGCCGACATCCGCTTTCAAGGCGGCGCCAGCTGCGTGGTCGTCGTCGCGTCCGGCGGGTATCCGGGTTCATACAAAAAAGGCCTCCCCATCGACCTGGGCGGCGCGGACAGAGAGGCTAAAATCTTCCACAGCGGCACCTCGGTCACGGACGGCGCGCTTACAACAAACGGCGGACGCGTGCTGGGCGTCACGGCGGTGGCGGACGGCCTCAAAACCGCGGTGGAACGGGCGGAGCGGGCCGCGTCGAAGGTGCGCTTCGACGGCTGCTTCTTCCGCCGGGACATCGGGCGGCGCGCGCTGGAAAGAGAAGGAGTATAAGATGGTTTACCGCGTATATGTGGAAAAAAGGCCGGGCTTTGACGTGGAGGCGCAGGCGCTGAAACAGGATCTGACCGCCTTTCTGGGCATCGAAGGGCTTGAATCCCTGCGCCTTCTGAACCGCTACGACGTTGAAGGCATTGACCGGGCGCTGTTTGACGAGAGCATCCGAACAATATTCTCCGAGCCGCAGATCGACCAGGCCTATTCCGAGCTCCCGCAGGGCGCCGCAATAGCATTCGCGGTGGAATATCTTCCCGGCCAGTTCGACCAGCGCGCCGACTCCGCCGCCCAGTGCGTGCAGCTGGCTTCCCAGAAGGAAAAGCCGCTGGTGCGCACCGCGCGGGTGTACCTTCTGCAGGGCAACCTGTCCGATGAAGCGGTTCATCGGATCAAAAAATACGTCGTCAACCCGGTGGAGAGCCGCGAGGCTTCACTGGAACCCGCGCGGACACTCCGGATGCCGGTGGAGATTCCGGGCAGCGTCCCCACGCTCAACGGCTTTCGCGCGCTGGACGCAAACGGGCGCGCCCGCCTGCAAGCCGATCTGTCGCTTGCGATGGACGCGGCGGACCTGGAATTCTGCCAGAACTACTTTGAAAACGAACGGCGCGATCCGACCCTGACGGAACTCCGGGTGATCGACACCTACTGGTCGGATCACTGCCGCCACACCACATTCCTGACCCGCCTCGAAGAGGTGTCCTTCGACGATCCGGACGCGGAGGCAGCCTACCGGCGCTATCTCGCCGCGCAGGCGGAACTGGGGCGCGAAGGAAAACCTGTGACGCTTATGGACATCGCGACCATCGGCGCGAAGGTTCTGAAAGCCCGGGGAATCCTGAACGACCTCGACGAATCCGAGGAAATCAACGCCTGCACGGTCAAAATCACCGTTCAGGTAGACGGAAAACCCGAACCCTGGCTGCTTCTTTTTAAAAACGAAACCCACAACCACCCCACGGAAATCGAGCCTTTCGGCGGCGCGGCGACCTGCATCGGCGGCGCGATCCGGGACCCGCTGTCCGGCCGGGGCTATGTCTACCAGGCGATGCGCGTGACCGGCGCGGCCGATCCCACCCAGCCCCTCTCCGAGACGCTGCCGGGCAAGCTGCCCCAGAAGAAGCTCACCACTACCGCGGCGGCGGGCTATTCCTCCTATGGCAACCAAATCGGCCTGGCCACGGGCCTGGTGGACGAGCTCTACCACCCCGGTTACGCCGCCAAGCGCATGGAAATCGGCGCGGTGGTTGGCGCGGCCCCGGCTTCCCACGTGCGGCGGGAGACCCCGTCGCCGGGCGACCAGGTGGTGCTCCTCGGTGGGCGCACGGGCCGGGACGGCTGCGGCGGGGCAACCGGTTCCTCCAAGGCCCATGACGCAAGCTCTTTGGAGCAGTGCGGCGCGGAAGTTCAGAAGGGCAACGCACCGGAGGAGCGCAAACTGCAGCGGCTGTTCCGGAACGAGCGCGCGGCGCGGCTCATCAAGCGCTGCAACGATTTCGGCGCGGGCGGCGTATCGGTCGCCATCGGCGAACTGGCGGACGGCCTTCGGATCAATCTGAACGCCGTGCCCAAGAAATATGAGGGCCTCGATGGCACCGAACTGTCCATTTCCGAATCCCAAGAGCGCATGGCGGTGGTGCTTTCTCCGGAGGACATACCGGAATTCATGGCGCTGGCCGCGTCCGAAAACCTGGAGGCGACCGTCGTCGCCCAGGTGACTGTGGAAGCGCGCATGGTGATGCGCTGGAACGATCAGACCATCGTGGACCTGTCCCGGGAATTTTTGAATTCCAACGGCGCGTCCCGCTCCGCCTCGGCCCGGATAACCGCGCCGGAGTCCGTAAAAACCGTCCCCGGTGTAGACTTCGCTACGCGGCTGCATGAGACCGTGTCCGGCCTCAACGTCTGCTCCAAGCGGGGCCTGTCCGAGCGGTTTGACGCCACCATCGGCGCGGGCACGGTGCTGATGCCCTTCGGCGGCGCGCGCCAGCGCACCCCGGTCCAGGCGATGGCCGCCCTGATTCCGGTCTTGCACGGTTCCACAGACACCTGCTCGGTGATGGCCTTTGGCGGCAACCCTTATGAAATGGAAGCGAGCCCTTACCGCGGCGCGTACCGCGCGGTGGTGGAATCGCTGGCCCGGCTGACCGCCACCGGCGCGCCGTGGCGCAGCGCGCACCTGACGTTTCAGGAATATTTTGAGCGGATGACCGGCGAAGCGCTCCGCTGGGGCAAGCCGCTGGCGGCGCTCCTCGGCGCGTTCTCGGCGCAGCTGGATCTGGGCGTCGCGGCGGTGGGCGGCAAGGACTCGATGAGCGGTTCCTTTGAGCAGCTGAACGTGCCGCCGACGCTCGTCTCCTTTGCGATAAGCGCTGCCGGCGCGAAGGGCATCATCTCCCCCGAGTTCAAGCGGGCGGGCGCAAGGGTCCGCCTGATCGCGCCGGAGGCAGGCGGGAACGGCCTGCCGGACGCCGGAGCGCTCCGCGATGTCTTGGACCTTATGCATGAAATGATCCGGTCGGGCCAGATCGTCTCCGCGATGGTCCCCGGCTTTGGCGGCATCGCCGCTTCGGTGTTCAAGATGTGTCTCGGGAACCGGATCGGCTTCCGGTTCGCGCCGCAATTTGAAAAGAGCCGCGCGTTCGACGCGCCTTCCGGCGCGTTCGTGGCGGAACTGGCGGAGGGCGCGCCCGAGGTCGGCGAACCGCTGGGCGTGACCGCGGACGAATATGCGCTGGACGGCATCCCGCTGGAGGCGCTGGAAGCGGAATACGACGGGAAGCTGGAGAAGGTCTTCCCCGCCGGGCGCGCGGGCGGTAAGGCTGTGAAGGCGTTCTCCTTTGAAACCACGACCCGCGTTTCTCCCCGCATTCCCGTCGCGAAGCCCCGGGTCCTGATCCCGGTGTTCCCCGGCACCAACTGCGAATACGATTCCGCCCGGGCGTTTGAAGCCGCAGGTGCTGTTTCGAAGGTGTTCGTGGTAAACAATCTGTCGTCAGAAGCGGTCGCCCGGTCGGCAAAAGAATTTGCAGCCGAAGTCGCGGACAGCCAGATCGTGTTCGTGCCCGGCGGCTTCTCCGGCGGTGACGAGCCGGACGGCTCCGGCAAGTTCATCACCGCCTTCTTCCGAAATCCCGGCATCCGCGAGGCGCTGAGCGGGCTTTTGGAGGCGCGGGACGGCCTGATCGGCGGCGTTTGCAACGGCTTTCAGGCGCTGATCAAACTGGGGCTGGTCCCCTATGGCGAAATCCGTGACACGGCGCGGCTCGATCCGACGTTGACGTTCAACACCATAGGGCGGCATCAGTCCAAACTCGTCCGCGTGCGCGTGGCCTCCAACAAATCACCCTGGCTGATGCACGAGCCGGTCGGCGCGGTGCGCATGGCCCCCATCTCCCACGGCGAAGGCCGGTTCATCATCGAGCCGGAGCTTCTGCGC
Organism: uncultured Clostridia bacterium; assembly: GCA_937934775.1. Taxonomy (GTDB): domain Bacteria; phylum Bacillota; class Clostridia; order Christensenellales; family Aristaeellaceae; genus JAEZHK01. The sequence continues at coordinate 1,337 of CALGYL010000409.1, read as the reverse complement.
GCGCTTTCCGAAAACGGCCAGATCGCGACGCAGTACTGCGACGAATCGGGCGCGCCGTCGATGGACATTCTGGTCAACCCGAACGGGTCCGCAGCGGCGGTGGAGGGCATCACCTCCCCGGACGGCAGGGTGTTCGGGCGCATGGCCCACTTTGAGCGCAGCGGGGAATTCCTCTACCGAAACGTACCGGGCGATAAGGAAAACACCATGTTCCGCGGCGCAGTGGACTATTTTTCGTAAATCTCAGGCTTCCTCGGATCATCCTGCCCCGCGCGGTCACACCGCGCGGGGCGTTTTCATAAAATGGCGAGCGGAGGATGTGATCCGTTTGCCCTATGACCGCGAAAAAGCCGTCGACTACGCCCACAGATGGGCGTTTTTACGCAATCCGCGCTATGGCGCGTTTGACGAAATCGGCGGTGACTGCACCAACTTCATCTCCCAGTGCCTGTTCGCCGGATGCGGTCAGATGAACCCCACGCCCCACACCGGATGGTACTTTTACTCAATGCAGAAGCGCAGCCCGTCCTGGACCAGCGTGTTTTTTCTCCACCGGTTCCTGGTTGAAAACCGCGGCCTCGGCCCCTACGCGATGCGCGCGCCGCTGATTGAGGCGCGCCCCGGTGACGTGATACAATTGGCATTTGTGGAGAACCGGTTCACCCATTCCTGCCTCGTGGTCGAAACGCCCGATCCGCAGGACACCGGCGGGATTCTGGTTGCGGCACATACCATTGACTGCGACTACCGGCCGCTGCGTACCTACCCGTTCCAGGAAGCGCGGCTCATGTCCATTCTGGGCGCAAGGGGCTGAACACATCGCATCCGGCGCGCCGCCATTCAAATGGTATTGGGACACTCCAACCCCGCATACGATAAGGTAACGCCAGCGCCGGAATCCTTCGGCCTGGAAATGCCTCCCCGCATCCGCCTGCGCCGCCAAAGTGAAGCCTGGGGGAAGCATAAAGAATGTTACATGAGCGTACATTGGTTAGCGTCGATTTCCTTGCCGCTCCGGCGCGGCGGACACCCGCATGCCCGCAAAAAATCCCGCCCCAAAATTACGAATTAACAAAAAATAAACAATCCATCTTCAAACCAAGCCTCGTTTCCGCCAAGGGCCTTGCGAATTTACTCCTTCTCACTCCGCACAGGCACCTGTTTGGGGCCTGGAAATGCCCTGAAAAGAGTGTTTCCCACTGTTTCCAGTCGAAAGCGCCTCCAAAGGCCCCGAACATCCGCTCCCAATCTGGTTTCAAACGAATTTCGCCCCACCAAATTTTGTAACCGGTCATGTAACTTTCTTGGGGTACAATAAAGGCACAAGATGAGGAACG
>CALGYL010000408.1 GCA_937934775.1 uncultured Clostridia bacterium | reverse complement strand
TCCTGCACGAAGGGGTTGACGTTGAGCATGGTCATGCCGTTGAAGAACAGCATCAGGAAGATCGCGCCGAACAGCGCCTGAATGATCTTGCCACGACCGCCGGCCAGACTGATGCCGCCCAGGATGCAGGAGATCATTGCGTCGAACTCATAGAGGCTGCCGTTGGTCAGCGCCGCGCTGTCCAGGCGGGTGACCAGAATCACGCTGGAGAGGCCGCACAGCGCGCCCGCGATGGTGTAGGCCAGCATACGGTACATCTTGACGTCAATGCCCGCGAAGTAGGCCGCCTCCTGGCTGCCACCCATGGCGTACAGACTCCGGCCGAACTTGGTCCTTTGCGTTAGGAACATGAACACGATGTAGAGCATCAGCATGATCACCACGCTGATTGGGATGCCGTAGGCGTTGCCGCCGATAAAGCCGCGGCCGATAAACTGAATCTCCTTGGGCATGCCGGGGATGGGCGACGCGTTGGTGATGATTTTGGAAAGGCCCTTGGCGATCATCTGGAAGCCCAGCGTCACGATGAAGCAGGGGATTTTCGCGTATGCGATCAATACGCCGTTTGACATACCCACGCCCGTGCCCACAAGAATCGCGCAAAAAATCGCGATCCACGGATTGAAGCCCGCAAACTTGATCAGGTAGGCCATGACGCAGGAGGTCAGGCAGACGTTCTGACCCAGCGAAAGGTCGAACTCACCGGTGGTGACGATCAGCGCCTGTCCGATGCACACCACCGCGATGGGCACCGTTTGGGCCAGGATGTTGCGGATGTTGTTATACGTCAGGAAATAGGGGGACGTCAGCGTGAAGATGACCATGAGCAGGAGGATCGCGACCACGATGGCGTATTCCTTGGTGAACTTGGAGACACGGGAACCAATGGTCGCTCGGTTTGTCAGGGCAAGGTCGTTCATAGTTCTAATCTCCTTCCTGGATTGCATCAGGGCAGTAGCCGCTTCGTGGTCATGCGCAGGTAATTCTGGTTCGGGCGGAACCCTTCCGCGTAGGCGACGCCGCTTTGAAAACCGCGCACGCGGGAACAGGTGCGCGTGAATTCCAGGAAGTCGATGTGATCGTGCTCCAACATCCATTGGATCTGCGAGTGGTGGCAGTTCATCGCCTCCAGCTTGAGGTCGATCACATCCGAGATGTCCACGTATTCGGTGGGGATGAAGCCGGTGCCCGCCACCGTGTCCATGTGGTAGATAGGGGTGACGCCCGAGACAGGCTCCTTGGCCGCAAGATCATAGTGCGGGATGCTGGCGCCAAAGGAGGCGCGAAGCGTTGCATAGTAGGCCTGCATGTGGTCGTTCATGTAGTCCTGGTCGTTGTGGGTGATGATGAGGTCGGGCTGGACCTCCCGGATCACCTTGGCTAACCTCTGGACAAGAACGTCATTCTCAGCCGTGACGTACAGGTCGGGAATGTCGATGGCGTAGTGGGCGGCGCCGATCACTTTGGCCGCCTCATCCGCTTCCTTCCAGCGCATCTCCCTGAGTTCGTCCGGCATGATTTCCACGTGCCCCAGGTTGCCGTTTGCGATGTGACACACAGCCACGTCGTGACCAAGTTTCACGTACTTCGCAAGCGTCCCATAACATGCGATCTCCAGATCGTCCGGATGGCAGCCAATCCCCAGTACCTTCATGGTTCCACCGATCTCCTTTGCCTGAGTTATTCCACCACGCGTCCAACCATGTGCTGCAGATTGACCGGCAGGCGGTTCAGTACTTCGACCTCCGCGCCCATCTTGGCCAGCGTCTTTTCCACCAGCACGTAGTCGACGCCGGGGATGACAATATCGTGCCAGCGGTTGCCGATGCCCCGGATAGCAACATCCAGCATGGTGATAATCTGAAGGCCCAGCGGCTCGTCGGAATTCAGGGTAATCGCGCCGTAGAACTCCTGGCACTCGGTGTAGCCGCCGTTGTGGGTGCCGGTGTAGGGCTTCTGGCGCACGAGATCGATCTTTTTGCCGAGGCGCTGGCACACGGTTTCCTCGCGGTTTTTGAAGTAGCTGCACAGAGCCTGTTCCTGGAAGCGGGCGGGCAGGTTTTCCCAGGCGACGCGGCGGTAGGCCTCGAGCCCCACATGGTACGCGCCCTCCACGAAGTCGATCCAGTACTTTTGGTCCTCGGTGATCCGGTTCGGATCCAGCGTGGCGATGACGGTGCAGCGCTCGCAGGCGGTCAGCCCGTCGCACTTGGGCGCAACGCCCAAGTGCACGTAGTCACCCTCCTGAATCACGCGGTTCAGCGCCTTTCCGATCAGGGTACGGTTGGCTTCGCCGCTGGTGACCATTACGTCGAACCCGAAACCTTCCGCGCCCATCGCCTGACCGATCAGATAGCCCCACTGGGAGACCTCCGTCTCCAGCATGCCCGGCTCCAAAACCGCCAGCATGCCCTCCAGCATCACGTCCGCGATCCAGGCCGCCTGCCGGGTCAGTTCAATTTCACGGTCCGACTTTTCATACTTAGCCTTGAAGTAAACTCCCTGACAGTCGACCACGTTTTCTTCGCCCACCAAGCCGCAGAAATACTTGTACACGCTGACCGGCAGCACCTCGCGCGGCGTCAGAAGGCCGATCTTCTTGGGGACGCGTCCCACCGACTGAAACAGTACGTCCTCCACATGCTCCGCTTCGATGGGGTATTCCTCGTCGGCCAGCTTGAGCATCTCTACCTTGTGGATGAACGCGCCGGAGCGGTAGCCCAGCTGCTCGGCCACATAGCCGCCCTCGAGGCCCGCCAGGATATGGAAACCGTGGGGGCCCAGAATGCCCGCGATCGGCTCGATGGACAGGTTGGTGCAGCCGCCCAGGTAGGGCACGTCGCCGCAGTAATGCTCGTCTGAGTAGACGATGCCGCAGTCGACGCCCAGCTTGTCGAGGCCCTCCATCACATGCTTCTGGCGCGCCTGAAATTCCGGCTTCTCAACGCGAAGCGTCTTGTCCAGTTTGGGCGCGCGGGCAAGAATCTTGTCGATCTTGGCCGCTTTGGTCATAAAGGATTCCATGTGCATCCCTCCACCTTCAATTGCCGCCCTCGTCAATCGAGCGCTGCGCCGGTCATCGCCAGGTAGTTGTCATCGGGCACGTAGGCGGGGATCGAATTGCCGGAGCCCAACGCGTAGCCCACCGAACCGGTCTGAGACAGAAGGTTCAGCGCGCGCCGCCGGATTTCCTCCGGGCTCCTCCGACATAAATAGTCCACGTCGATGCCGCCCATCACCGCGATTCTGCCAGCGTACTCCTGATACGCCTGCTCCACCCGCAGGATCTTGTCTTCATAGGAGTGGCGCGCGTCAAATCCCATCGAGACGATGTCGTCCAATATCTCCCGGTGCGCGCCGCAGGAATGAAGGATTGAATACCGTCCGCTTTCATGGGCCAGCCGACAGCACTCATTATACCATGGAAACACGTACTTGCGTAACTGATTCGGCGCGATCAGCGTCTGAGAATGAAAGCCCCAATCGTCGTTGCACAAGATCGCTCGCACGCCCTTGTGGGACAGGGTCTTCTTGTAAAAGGAAAGAAGAATGCCCCCGATGCGCTCGAAGATGTCTTCAACAAGCTCTTCGTCATCGTAGAGCATTAAACATAGATTGTCGTAGCCGAGAAGCGCCGTTGCCGTCTCGAGAATGCCGTCGGCGGAGGCCATAACAATGCCCATGCCCGCCGGCAGTTCCTTGGCTACCTTGTCGATATAACGGTCGTCCATCGCGGCGAAATCCGGCCACGGATAGCGGTCAAAGGACGCGCGATCGGTGATCACCGCTTCGTGATTGAGCGAGCGCGACGCCAGCATCGCTTCCGGCTGAGACGCGGGAAACGTCCATGGACAGGAAAGTGTCACATAGTCATAGCCCGCGGCGCAAAACGCCTTGGCGAGCCGCGCGGCGGTGGCGTAGTGATCGGCTGGATCGGGCGTCTCCACCCCGCTGAACCGGGTGTACAGCCGTTCGTTCAGGAAATACTCAAACAGCGTAGGACGCCTGGGCGCGCGCCGCTCAAGAATGGCCGCCAAATTCTCAAAGTCAGGCATCCGCACGTTGCTCATCGCCCATTCCCCTCCTGATGGGATTTGAACCAGCGAAACGGGGGTACTTTGCTTTAGCCGCAGCGCATGACCGTCTTGATTGCGCCCGCGTCCCGCCCATAGAGCGCCTTGAGTTCATCCGCGCGCTCCAGCGGCAGCTGGTGGGTAATGATCTGGCGTACGTCGATGTCGCCCCGCCCAATCAGCCGGATAGAAAGCGGAAAATTGACCGCCGGTTCCGCCAGGGAGGTGATCAGCGACTTTTTATTCATGACCATATCGTTGATGTCGATGCCTGAGGATGCGCCGCCGGACAGCGTAATGCCGCAGG
>CALGYL010000407.1 GCA_937934775.1 uncultured Clostridia bacterium | reverse complement strand
CATGCTCATGAGCATTCTATTACACTTTATCTAACCATATAAAAGTCAAGCCTAATCAATGGTGACTCCTCGTCATGTAACACCATTTCGTAATCTCAGCAATAAGCGGGAGCGGTAGTGGTTTATCATAACCTCTGGATACTTCGTACGAACCCTTTCTTCAAATGCCAAATATAACGGAAGAGCCTGTGGCATCCTGTTGAAGAATTGATCCCCCTCAATGTACATCATTAGCTGAAAGGATTGGTGTCCAGCGAACTTCTTTATCAAGAGAACTTGCCAAAATGCGTGATGACGGCCTCATTGAATTCAGCATCGATTCGATAGTATTGCTATAAATATTTGACACTGCTTGGTCGGGTCTATCCCGAATTATGTGTAAACGCTAAAACTGCGTAGAACGATAAGATCAGTACTGACAGGAAAGCAAGGTTCTGCTTTCCTGCCTTGGCTGTAACGGTAGCAAAATCCGGACGGTCTGTCAAGGGCGGACGCGAAGCGGCCGTTCATTCACCCTTGACAGAACGGCTGAATTTTGCTACTTTCCAGTTACGCGGGAAGCCGGTCGGCGAAGAAAACCTCAAGCTGGGAATGGATCAAACCCCAGTCCTGCCTGCGTCCCGTCCATTTCTTCGTGATGTCCATCATCGCCAGATACAGCATTTTGAGCAGGCTGTCATCTGTAGGAAACACAGATTTGGACTTGGTCACCTTGCGCAACTGACGGTTGAAACCTTCGATGGCGTTGGTGGTATAGATGATTTTACGCACCTCGGCAGGATACTTGAAATAGGTGCTCAATCCCGCCCAATTGGCCCGCCAGGACTGCACCGTTTTGGGGTATTTCTTGCCCCAGAGTTCCTCAAAACGATCCAGTTCAGCCAGCGCGGCAGGCTCGTCCACGGCGGCGTACACGCGCTTGAGGTCGGCCATCAGCGGCTTAATATCCTTGTAGGACACAAACCGCGTGGTGTTGCGGATTTGGTGGATCACGCACTTCTGGATCTCTGCCTTGGGATAAACGGCCTCGATCGCATCGGGGAAGCCCGTCAGGCCGTCCACGCTGACGATCAGCATGTCCGTAACCCCTCGGTTTTTCAGATTGTTCAGCACCGTCAGCCAGAACTTCGCGCTCTCGTTCTCGCCGATATACATACCCAGCACGTCGCGCTGGCCTTCCATGTCCAGCCCGATGACGATGTAGACGGCCTTCTTGACGATCTGCCCCTCGGCCCGCACATGGAAATGGATCGCGTCCATATACACCACTGCATAGAGCTCCTGCAGCGGGCGCGCCTGCCATTCCTTGACCACAGGGAGAATTTTGTCGGTGATGCGGCTGATGGCGCTGTCCGACACATCCAGCCCGTAGATTTCCTTGATGTGCCCTTCGATGTCGCCGGTGGTCATGCCCTTGGCATACATCGACAGGATTTTCTCCTCAATGTCCCCCGTAAGGGTAGTTTGCTGTTTTTTGACCAGTTCCGGCTCGAACTCACCTTTGCGGTCTCGGGGCACCTGAATATCCACGTCGCCGAAGCTGGTTTTCAGCGTCTTTTCGCTATGGCCGTTTCGACTATTGTCGGTGTCCTTGTTTCGAAAATCGTACTTGCTGTAACCAAGCTCGTCATCCAGTTCGCCCTCAAGGCCTTGATTCACAAAGGTTGCGATCATGTCCTTGAACAGTTCCTGGATATCCTCCATGGATTTGATCCCCGCGCCTTCCATGAGCTGTCCGAGTTGCGCCCTGCGTGCTTTCAGCTCCGGGGTAATTCTGCTCTTTGCCATACAAGAAACCTCCATGCTGTTTCTATCCTATCACAGCTTGGAGGTTTACACAAAATCCGGGACGGTCTCCATAAAACTGCCACCGCCTAAAAGACGCTGGCTTTCACTTTGTTCAAGCCACCGTGGAGTGATTACTTGCTACCCTTGAAAGGGTCCTCATGCTCTTTCTTGCTCAGGCTATCTCCACTTGATCTGCCTTTTCTTGTTCCCGGATGTATTTTTGCACGGTTGTAGTATTTAGTCCGACCGTACTCACATAATATCCTGTCGCCCAGAAATTTCGGTTTCCAAACTTATATTTCAAATTGGAGTGCCTTTCAAAGATCATCATGGCACTCTTCCCCTTCAAGTATCCCATAAATTGCGACACGCTGTATTTCGGAGGGATACTTAACAGAAGATGTATATGATCTGACATCATATTTCCTTCTATAATTTCTACCCCCTTCCATTTGCACAGGTCTTGTAGTATTTAGTCCGACCGTACTCACATAATATCCTGTCGCCCAGAAATTTCG
>CALGYL010000406.1 GCA_937934775.1 uncultured Clostridia bacterium | reverse complement strand
CGACCACCGAGATCTACACTCTTTCCCTACACGACGCTCTTCCGATCTTCTGTACCGCGCGCTGGTCAACAACATGGTCACCGGCGTGACCAGCGGCTTTGAAAAGGCGCTGGTGCTGGAAGGCGTCGGCTACCGTGCCACCGCCGCCGGCGCTCAGCTGACCCTCAACGTCGGCTACAGCCATCCGGTGGTCTTTGACGCGCCCGCCACCATCAGCTTCGAGACCCCCACGGCCAACCGCATCATCGTCAAGGGCATCGACAAGCAGCAGGTTGGCGCCATCGCGGCGGACATCCGCGCAACCCGCAAACCCGAGCCTTACCTGGGCAAGGGCATCCGCTACGAGAAAGAGACAATTCGCCGCAAGGAAGGCAAGACCGGCAAGAAGTAAGGAGAGGGGGAACCGCACATGTTTAATAAACGTGACCGCAACGAAGTTCGCGTCATCCGTCACGAACGCGTTCGCAAGAAGATCAGCGGAACGCCCGCCCGCCCGAGGCTTTCCGTCTATCGCAGCCTGAACCACATCTACGCGCAGATCATTGACGATTCTGTCGGCAAGACCCTCGTGGCCGCGTCGACCGTCGAAAAAGAGATCGCAGCGTCAATCGCCGAGCTGGACAAGAAGGGCGCTTCCAAGGCCGTCGGCAAGACCGTGGCCGAGCGCGCCATCGCCGCCGGCATCAAAGAGGTCGTGTTCGACCGCGGCGGCTACATCTACACTGGCCGCGTGGCGGAGCTCGCCGCCGGCGCGCGCGAAGGAGGTCTGGAGTTCTGATGGAAGGCAGAGAGAACAACCGGGAGGGCGGCCGCGATGGCCGTCGCATGAACCGCCGCGAAGAGCCCGTCAGCGAATTCAAGGAGAAGCTGGTATTTGTCAACCGCGTCGCGAAGGTTGTCAAGGGCGGCAAAAACTTCCGCTTCACCGCGCTGATGGTCGTCGGCGATGAGAATGGCCGCATTTCCTGCGGAATGGGCAAGGCCACCGAAATTCCCGAAGCCATCCGCAAGGGCGTCGAAGACGCCAAAAAGAAGATGACCACCATCAGCCGCACCGGCACCACCATCCCGCATGAGGTCGTGGGCGTGTTCGGAACGGGCAAGGTTCTTCTGATGCCCGCCCCGGAAGGCACCGGCGTCATCGCCGGCGGCCCGGTCCGTTCGGTCATCGAAGCGGTCGGCATCAAGGACATCCGCACCAAGTCGATCGGCTCCAACAATCCGATCAACATGGTCAAGGCGACCATCGATGGTCTCAAGCAGCTTCGGACGCTTGAAGAAGTCGCGAAACTTCGCGGCAAGACCGTCGAAGAGCTGATGGGCTGAGGAGGATGGTAAGATGAAGCTTAAGATCACACAGACCAAGTCCACCATCGCCTGCCTGAAGAACCACATCGCCACCATCCAAGCGCTGGGCCTTCATCGGATCGGCCAGACGGTCGTGAAGGAAGACAACCCCGCCATCCGTGGCATGATCTTCAACGTCAAGCACATGGTGAAGGTTGAGGAAATTGAAGAATAAGGAGGTCCACGGCGATGAAACTTCACGAACTGAAACCCGCACCCGGCTCAACCACCGCCCCCAAGCGGCTTGGCCGCGGCGTTGGCTCCGGCCTGGGCAAGACCTCCGGTAAGGGACACAAGGGCGCCAAGGCCCGTTCGGGCGGCGGCAAGCGGCCCGGGTTCGAAGGCGGCCAGATGCCCCTGGTGCGCCGCCTGCCCAAGCGCGGTTTCTTTAATGCGTTCCGCACCGAATACGTGGCAATCAACGTAAGTCGCCTTGAGGTGTTCGAGGACGGCGCCACCGTTTCTCCGGTGGAACTGATCCAGATGGGCATCATCAAGAAGATCGAAGACGGCGTCAAAATCATGGGCAGCGGCGAGCTGACCCGCAAGCTCACGGTACAGGCGAACAAATTTACTGCTACCGCGAAAGAAAAGATTGAAGCGGCAGGCGGGAAAGCCGAGGTGATCTGACGTGTGGGAGACCCTGCGCAACGCGTGGCGGATTCAGGACCTCCGGAAGAAGATCCTCTACACTCTGGGGATGCTGCTTTTGTACCGGCTGCTCAGCTACGTGCCGACGCCGTTCGTGAACCTGGCCAACATTCGACAGGCCATGACGCAGTATGACCTGCTCAACTTCATGAACATGATGACGGGGTCGAACATTCAGGACTTCACCATCATGGCGATGGGCATCACGCCCTACATCAATTCCTCGATCATCATGCAGCTCTTGACCGTTGCCATCCCCAAGCTTGAGGAGATGCAAAAGGAAGGCGACGAAGGCCGCAAGAAGATTGCGCAGTACACCCGTTACGTCACCATTGGCCTGGGCTTCCTGCAGGCGATCGCGCTGAGCGTTGGCCTTGCCGCTTCGAATCAGAAGACTTTTCTCGGCTACATGACCATCGGCGTCTGCCTCGCGGCCGGTACCGCGTTGGCCATGTGGATCGGTGAGCGCATCACCGAGAACGGCGTCGGCAACGGCGTATCGCTTCTGATTTTCTCCGGCATCATCGCCCGCGTCGGCGGTACCTTTGCGCAGAACTTCGTTGGTCTGTTCAACTCGACAGCCGTGTCCGGTGGCTTGTACAGCGCCGGGTCCTTGGCGGGCATCGTGATTCTGACGCTGATCCTGATTGCCGCGGTTGTGTTTGTGGATCTGGGCGAGCGCCGCATTCCGGTTCAGTACGCCAAGCGCGTGGTGGGCCGCAAGATGTACGGTGGCCAGTCCACCCACATCCCGCTGAAGGTGAACTCCACCGGTGTTATGTCGCTGATCTTCGGTTCCGCGATTATGCAGTTCCCCTCCACCATCCTGGCCTTCATCCCCAACAGCGGCGCCTATGAGTGGTGGAAGGCGAACGTCAGCTACTCCAGCGTCTGGTATCAGCTGATCTTCGCGCTGCTGATCTTTGGCTTTACGTTCTTCTACACGACGATCTCTTTTAACCCCAATGAGATCTCGAAGAACATTCAGCAGAACGGCGGCATGATTCCCGGCATTCGCCAGGGTAAACCCACGGCCGACTTCCTCCTGCGCACGTCGAACCGCATCACGCTGTTCGCGGCGCTGTTCTTGGCGGTTCTGGCCACGGTGCCGACCCTGATGTCCAAGAGCTTCAACGCGAGTCTCCCGTTTGGCGCGTCCTCCCTGTTGATCGCGGTTTCTGTCGCGATGGAGACGACCAGGCAGTTGGAGAGCCAGATGCTGATGCGCCACTACAAGGGATTCCTGAAATAGGGGGGTCCTGCTCATGAAGCTTGTATTTCTGGGCCCGCCCGGCGCGGGCAAGGGTACGCAGGCGGCTTACGTCGCGAAGAAACTGGGCATTGCCCACATTTCCACCGGCGACATGTTTCGCTCTGCGATTGCCAATTGCACGCCGACCGGCCTTCAGGCGAAGGCCTACATCGACGCCGGAAAACTGGTGCCCGACGAGGTCACCATCGCGATGGTCGAAGAACGGCTTCTGATGGATGATTGCAGGAACGGTTTTCTGCTGGACGGATTTCCTCGCTCAATTCCGCAGGCCGAGGCGCTGGACACGTTCGCAGCGCCCGACCTGGCGGTAGAAATCAAGGTTCGGGATGAGAAGATTCTGGAGCGGCTGACCGGTCGGCGCGTCTGCCTGTCCTGCGAGGGCATCTTCCACATTTCCAATCTCTCGGATCCGCTGGTCTGTCCGGTGTGCGGCGCGAATCTTGTGCAGCGACCCGACGACCAACCCGAAACCATTTCGCGCCGACTTACAGTCTATCACGCGCAGACGGAACCGCTGATCGAGTACTACAGGGAACGCGGACGCCATGGGGATGTCTGCGGAGAATGTGCGGCCGACAGGGTGCGTGATAAGATCTTTGAACTACTGGAGCGGACGCGATGATCACTCTCAAGACTGAGGCCCAGATCGCCAAGATGCGCGAGGCGGGCGCTCTTTTGCACAAGGTGCTGGAAACGCTCAAGGCGCATATCGCGCCCGGCGTCACAACACTGGACCTGGACGCTCTGGCCGAGCGCATGATCCGGGACGCGGGTGCCAATCCCTCTTTCAAGGGCTACGAAGGGTTTCCTGCCACCATCTGCGCATCACCGGACGACCAAGTGGTGCACGGTTTTCCGAACAACGTACCACTTCGCGAGGGGCAGATCCTCTCGGTGGACTGCGGTGTGATCCTGGATGACTGGCAGTCCGACAGCGCATTCACAATGGCCATCGGCGAAATACCCAAGGAAGTACGGGATCTGATCCGCGTGACCGAGGAGTGCTTCTGGATTGGCATTGAGAAAGCGCGGGAAGGCAACAGACTGGGCGACATCGGGTTCGCCATCCAGCAGCATGCGCAGGCCCACGGCTACGGCGTGGTGCGGGATCTATGCGGGCACGGCATCGGCCGCGCCATGCACGAGGATCCTTCGGTTCCCAACTATGGCGAACCGGGGCACGGCGTCCGGTTGAAGGCGGGCATGACGCTGGCCATCGAACCGATGATCGCGCTGGGCACATGGCGGGTGGTTCAGGGAAACGACGGCTGGACCGTTATGACTCAGGATCACAAACCGTGTTCGCACTACGAGCACACCATCGCCATCACCGGCGGCGCACCGGAGATCCTGTCGCTGCCTGGGGGGCGTACAGCATGACGCGCGAGCCGCTTACGGCAGCGGGCCGCGTCGTCCGGTCCAAAGCGGGCAGAGATTCCGGGCGGTTGTTCCTCGTGGTTGGCGTTTTCGACGATGAACACCTGCTGGTGGCCGACGGCGATCTTCGGAAGGTTGAAAGGCCAAAGAAGAAGAAGCTGAAGCACCTGGAAGCTACGGCCTATACTTGCGAAAGCCCGGCGATTGGCAAGCTGCGAAATGCGGACGTCCGCAAGCTGATCCAGAACGCCACCGACAAGGAGGGGTGAGGTATTGTCCAAGTCTGATGTGATTGAAGTGGAAGGCGTTGTCACCGAGACCTTTCCCAACGCCATGTTTGAAGTGCAGCTGCCCAACGGCCACAAGGTGCTGGCGCACGTTTCTGGCAAGATGCGCATGCATTACATCCGCATCTATCCGGGTGATAAGGTGACGATTGAACTCTCGCCTTACGATTTGACGCGCGGCAGAATTACATGGCGCAGCAAAGGCTAACAACAACTCAAGGAGGCAAGCGCAATGAAAGTCAGACCCTCTGTCAAGCCCATCTGCGAGAAGTGCAAGATCATCCGCCGCAAGGGCCGCGTGATGGTGATCTGCGAAAATCCCAAGCACAAGCAGAAGCAGGGCTGACGCCCGCTTCGAAACCAGCCCTTTACGGGCGCAGCGATAATTTGGAGGTGCTTTACTAGATGGCACGCATTTCGGGCGTCGACCTTCCCAAGGAGAAGCGCGTGGAAATCGCGCTGACCTACATCTACGGCATTGGCCGCAACGTGGCCGACGAAATCATCAAGGCGACGGGCGTCAACCCTGACACCCGCGTCAAAGACCTGACCGAGAACGATGTCGGCAAACTGCGCGACTACATCGATCACAACGTCAAGGTGGAGGGCGACCTGCGCCGCGAAGTTTCGATGAACATCAAGCGGTTGATGGAAATCGGCTGCTACCGTGGTCTCCGGCATCGCAGGGGTCTGCCCGTGCGCGGACAGAACACCAAGCAGAATGCCCGTACCCGCAAGGGTCCCAAGCGCCAGGTTGCCGGAAAGAAGAAGGCTGCGAAGTAATTCGCCCGCTTCGCCGGCGCTCTGCTGGATGGCGGCGTCCATCCCCGATGGGGACGATGTCGGCCGGAGGGTGAGTGTGGCGTCAGAAGCTGCGCAGGGAATTGCCCTGCGCGTACAGACCAATTTTTGAGGAGGAAGCTATCCATGGCCAAGCCGAAGCTGAAAAAGGTGACGCGCAAGCGCCGCGAGAAAAAGCTCGTGGAGCGTGGCGCGGCCCACATCCGCTCTTCGTTCAACAACACGATCGTCACGATCACCGACACCGCCGGAAACGCGCTGTCGTGGGCCTCTGCCGGTGGACTTGGTTTCCGCGGCAGCAAGAAGTCCACGCCGTTCGCCGCGCAGACGGCCGCCGAGACCGCCGCGAAGGCCGCGATGGAATATGGCCTCAAGTCGGTTGAGGTGTACGTCAAAGGCCCCGGCTCCGGGCGCGAAGCCGCCATCCGCTCGCTGCAGGCGGCGGGTCTGGAGGTCAACATGATCAAGGACGTGACGCCGATCCCGCACAACGGATGCCGTCCGCCCAAGCGCAGAAGAGTGTAATGGAGGTTTTGATTCATGGCTAGATATAATGGTTCCGTTTGCCGCCTGTGCCGCCGTGAGGGCACCAAGCTCTTCCTGAAGGGCGACCGCTGCTACAGCCCCAAGTGCTCGGTGGGCCTGCGTCCCACCCCGCCAGGCGAGCACGGCCAGGCCCGTCAGAAGAAGCAGTCCGAGTACGGCATGCAGTTGCGTGAGAAGCAGAAGGCCCGCCGCGTCTACGGCGTGCTGGAAGCACAGTTCCATCGCTACTTTGAAAAGGCTGAATCCAAGCGCGGCATCACCGGCGAAAACCTGCTGATTACCCTGGAGCGTCGGCTGGACAATGTCGTGTACCGTCTGGGCTTTGGCAGCAGCCGTCCCCAGTCCCGTCAGCTTGTCCGTCATGGCCACATTTTGGTCAATGGCAAGAAAGTCAACATTCCCTCCTACCAGGTCGCCGTCAACGACGTGATCTCCGTGCGCGAAAAGAGCGCGGAGGCGGAGCGCTTCAAGGCCATGCGCGAGGGCACCGGCCGCGTGATCCCCAAGTGGATCGTGCTGGACGCGCCCAACCTGAAGGCCAATATCCTTGCTCTCCCGCAGCGTGAAGACGTCGATACGACGATCCAGGAGCATATGATCGTCGAGTTGTACTCCCGCTAATCATGAGTTTTCTGCTTGATAGGGGAGTACCCCGATTCCGCCAAAAGGAGGGCGTGCTGAATGATCGAAATCGAAAAACCGAGAATTGAACGAGTGGAGATCGGCGAAAACAACCGCTATGGCAAGTTCGTCGTCGAACCGCTGGAGCGGGGTTTTGGCCAGACGTTGGGCAATTCGCTGCGCCGCGTGCTGCTCAACTCACTGCCGGGTGTGGCGGTGACCAGCGTACGTATTGAAGGCGTGCAGCATGAGTTTTCGACGGTGCCGGGCGTGAAGGAAGACGTGGCGGAAATCATCCTCAACCTCAAAAACCTGTCCGCCAAGCTTTATTCCGACCAGCCTAAGATCATTACGGTGGACGCGGTTGGTCCCTGCGAAGTGACCGCCGCGGAAATCAAGTGCGACGAGGAAGTCGAAATCGTCAACCCGGACCTGCACATCGCCACGCTGGCCGACGGCGCGCACCTGCAAATGCAGATTGCGCTGGACAAGGGCCGCGGCTATGTGGCCGTCGACCGCAACAAGCAGATCATGACGGAGCGCAGCAAGTCGGGCGGCATGCCAATCGGCGTTATCCCGATGGATTCGATCTTCACCCCCATCCGCAAAGTCAGCTATTCGGTAGAAGATACCCGGCGCGGCCAGGTGACCGACTACGACAAGCTGACGATCGAGGTCTGGACCAACGGCAGCATCCTCCCGAAGGAAGCGCTGGCGTCCGCGGCGCAGATTCTGACCAACAACATGCGCCTGTTCATTGACCTGACCGTCAATGTCGTCCGGGTGGACTTCAACGAGCCCGAGGATAACTCCAAGGAGAAGGTCCTCGAGATGACCATCGAGGAACTGGATCTTTCGGTGCGCGCATTCAACTGTCTGAAACGCGCGGGCATCAACACCGTGGCCGAACTGGTGCAGAGAAACCAGGAGGACATGATGAAGGTGCGAAATCTCGGCAAAAAGTCGCTTGAGGAAGTTGAACAGAAGCTTATCGCGCTGGGCCTCGCGCTCAAGGCGAGCGACGAATAACCGTGGCGCAATCCGCCACCTCGACAATAGCAAGGAGGACGTAACATGGCCAATCGCAAGCTGGGCAGGCCGACCGACCAGCGCAAGGCGCTCCTGCGCAATCAGGTCACGAACCTGATCTGGTACGGGAAAATCGAGACCACCCTCACCCGCGCCAAGGAGATCAGCTCTATCGCCGAAAAGCTGATCACGCTGGCCGCGCGCGAGTGCGATAACAACGTGGAAACCACCAAGAACTCCAACAACGACAAGGGCCAGACGGTCGTTCTGAATGTGGTCAACGACGCGCCCACGAAGCTGGCTGCGCGCCGCCGCATGATGAGCTACCTGTATGAGATTCCCGAACCGCGCAAGGACGACGAGAGCCGCTCCGACTACAAAGAGCGTACCGCGGCCGTCAAGCATCCGGTGGTCGAGAAGCTAATGCGCGAAATCGGCCCCAAGTATAAGAAGCGCGCGGCAGACAAGGGCCAGGGTGGCGGCTATACCCGCATCCTGAAGATGGGCCCCCGTCGCGGCGACGGCGCGGAAATGGTCATTCTGGAGCTCGTGTAAACGGGCAAGGGAAATCCGCTTTTCTGTTTTCATTAAGAGCGCCGGGAATCCTTCGAGGGTTCCCGGCGCTCTTGGTGTATGAACAAATCCTACAGATTTTGTATCATGATATCCGGCGACCCGTTTCTTCCCCAAAAACTCGCCGCGGGACGCGATTTTTCGCGGCCCGCGGCGAGTTCGTTTATTTTTGGTTTCAGACAACGTAGGCTTTGAGGTCGTCCTTCAGGTTGTCGTTTGCGCCATCGCTGACCAGATCCAGCGGCTTGGTGAGGTCCATGGAGAAAATCCCCAGAATGGACTTGGCATCTACAACATAGCGGCCATGCACCAGCGACAGGTCTTCGCGGTACTGCGAGGTGATCTTTACAAAATCCTTGACAGAGTTGGCATCCTTAAGCTTTACGGTGAACTTCATTTTCTTTCCCTCCTGTTCACTTGGTTGTTCTCTCTCTTCTTCTTCCGACAGTTATATGATAACCCAGGATTGTAAAGCTCAAACGCGAGGACGGTAACGTTTCCGGTTACTTTTGATGAAGCAGTGTTAAGTAGGACTAACGAAAAGCCTTCGGATACGCGGTTGATTTTTCGCCGGATTTAGGGTATTATGAGGAAGAATATGATTGAAATCTGGCGCCGGGAGGCAAATACGTGCCCACATTCAACCAGAAAAACATCCGGAATTTCTGTATTATCGCGCACATTGACCACGGCAAGTCGACACTGGCCGACCGGCTCTTGGAAAAGACTGGCGTCATGGCCCTGCGCGACATGACCGAACAGGTGCTCGATTCCATGGATCTGGAGCGGGAGCGCGGCATCACGATCAAGTCCAAAGCCGTACGTCTGCCGTATACGGATGCGGACGGCGTAACCTATATGCTCAACCTGATCGACACCCCCGGCCATGTGGACTTCACCTACGAAGTGTCCAGAGCGCTCGCCGCCTGCGAGGGCGCGGTGCTGGTGGTGGACGCAAGCCAGGGCATTGAGGCACAGACGCTGGCAAACGTCTACATGGCGTTGGAGCACGATCTGGAAATCGTGCCGGTCATCAACAAGATCGACTTGCCCAGCGCCCAGCCGGAAATTGTGCGCCATGAGATTGAGGACGAGATCGGCCTGGATGCCGAGAACTGCCCGATGGTCTCCGCAAAGCAGGGCATCGGGATTGAGGACGTACTGACTGCCGTGGTCAGCCGCATCCCGCCGCCCAAGGGAGACGTGAATGCGCCGCTGCGCGCATTGATCTTCGACAGCTACTATGACAACTACCGCGGCGCGATCAGCTCCGTTCGGCTGATGAGCGGTACCGTGCGGGTCGGCGACCGCATTCAGATGATGGCGAGCGGCCATGTGTTTGATGTGACCGAGGTGGGCGCGTTCCATCCCGGCGGCTACAGCCCCGATGGCGCGCTGCGGGCCGGTGAGGTGGGCTACATCGCCGCGTCCATCAAGGACATTGCGGATATCCGGGTCGGCGACACGATCACGCTGGCCACGGACCCCGCCAAGGAGCCGCTGCCCGGCTACAAGCCGGTGCTGCCGATGGTTTACTGCGGCATTTATCCGGCGGATGGCGCGGACTATGAAGATTTGAAGGACGCGCTGGCGCGGCTCAGGCTCAACGACGCGGCCATCTTCTATGAGCCGGAAACGTCAGTGGCGCTGGGCTACGGCTTCCGCTGCGGCTTCCTGGGCCTATTGCACATGGAGATTATCCAGGAGCGGCTGGAGCGCGAATTCGACCTGGATCTGGTCACCACCGCGCCCAGCGTGGTCTACAACGTCATCAAGACCGACGGCGAGAAGATCATCATCGACAACCCCACGAACCTTCCGCCGGTACAGGAGATCGCGTGGATGGAGGAGCCCTTCGTCGACGCGCAGGTCATCACGCCCCAGGACTATGTGGGCGCGATCATGGAACTGTGCCAGGACAAGCGAGGGACCTTCCGCGACATGAAGTACATTGAAGGCAACCGCGTGCTGCTCAAATACGACATGCCGCTGAATGAAGTCATCTATGATTTCTTCGACCAGCTCAAGAGCCGTACCCGCGGCTACGCGTCCTTTGATTATTCGCTGAGCGGCTATGTGAAGAGCGACTTGGTCAAGCTGGACATTTTGCTCAATGGCGATTCCTGCGACGCGCTGTCCTTCATCGTACATCGTGACCGCGCCTACCCCCGCGGGCGTTCCATTGCCGAAAAGCTGAAGGATGTCATTCCGCGCCAGTTGTTTGAAATCCCGATTCAGGCCGCCATCGGCGGCAAGGTGATCGCCCGGGAGACGGTCAAGGCACTCCGCAAGGACGTGCTCGCCAAGTGCTACGGCGGCGACATCACCCGCAAGAAAAAACTGTTGGAGAAGCAAAAAGAGGGCAAGAAGCGTATGCGCCAGGTGGGCTCGGTGGAAGTGCCCAGCGAGGCGTTCATGGCGGTTCTCAAGATGGATTAGCGAGGGGACAGCATGGCGGATACGAAGACCACCGGCGCTCTGGCCAAACCGGCCGGACAGGGTAAGCCGCTGCACGATCTGGCCGTCAGCCTTTCCAGGCGCGACCTGGCCGGATTCTACCGCGTACACTTCGCGCACACCTACCGCCGCGGCATGTGGATCATCCGTGTGGCGGGCGCTGCACTGACCATTCTGGGCATGGTGGATGCCTGGGCCTTCGGCGGCGGCACCAGCGCCGCGCTGGAGGCCGGCGGCGGCATGTTTTTTTTCGCGCTGTCGTTTTTACTGGGGGAGATGATCGGACTTTTGGCCTCCCGCAGTTGGAGCGGCCCCGCCAAGGTGCGCTACCGTTTCTATGAGCAGGACTTTGAGGTGCGGTACGAAAAGGCGGGCGAGCGGCATCCCTATTTGGACATCAAGCAGATCCTGATCTCCCGGGGCGTATTATACCTATACATCGGCAGGATGCAGGCTTTCGTTCTGACAAAGGATGCGCTGAGCGGCCGCCTGGGCGAGGTGAGCGCGTTTTTGCAGCGCGCCGCCGGACGGAAAGCCATCCTCGTCGGCAAGGCGCAATGAAACCCTGCGCGCTGTATATCCACATTCCCTTCTGCGCAAAAAAGTGCGCCTATTGCGATTTTGCGTCCTGGGCGGGACGCGAGCGTGATCAGGCGCGCTATTTGCTTGCGCTGGAGGAAGAATTCAAATCGGCGGCAAAACGATATGGCAAACTGCCTGTCGCCACGGTGTTCATCGGCGGCGGCACGCCGTCCATCCTTCCGGAGGATGCGGTGATGCGCCTTCTGGCAATGACCCGGGCCAGGTTTTCACTATCGGAGGACGCGGAGGTCACCGTGGAAGCCAACCCCGGAACACTGTCGCCTGAAAAACTGCGCGCCTGGCGGGATTCCGGCGTCAATCGGCTTTCCATGGGCCTTCAGGCGGCGCAGCCGCGGCTTCTGCAAATGCTGGGCCGCATCCACGACGCGCGGGAGGCCGCGCAGTCCGTCGAATGGGCGCGTTCGGCGGGCTTCCGCAACATCAATCTGGACCTCATGTACGCGCTTCCAGGCCAGACGATGGCTGAATGGGTGGAATCTCTACAGTTTGCGCGGAGGCTGAACCCCGAGCATCTCTCGCTGTACAGTCTGATCGTGGAGCCGGGAACCCGCATGGAGCGCGCCATCACGGAGGGCGTCCTGCCCGCGCCGGACGACGATGACGCCATCGACATGCAGCGCGCCGCCGGACGCATTGTGCTTCGGCACGGCTACGCGCGGTATGAGATTTCCAACTACGCAAAGCCCGGCTTTGAGTGCCGCCACAACCTGACCTATTGGACCCGGGGCGACTATCTGGGGTTGGGCTGTGCCGCCCATTCGATGATGAGCGGGGAGCGGTTTGAGAATACGGCCGATTTCGATCAATACCTCCTGGGTATCCGGGAAGTGGCGCGGCGCGCCATCGGCCCGGAAGAGGCCAGGGAAGAGGCGATTTTGCTGGGCACCCGCATGACAGCGGGTATCCCAATGGAATTGATGTCAAAGAAGCGCGCCGAGATCGCACGGCTGCAGGCGGGCGGCTTCATCCGGGTGGAGAAAGGGCGGCTCGCCCTTACCGACCGGGGCATGGAAGTGCAGAACGCGGTGGTGCTGGAATTGGTATAGATGGAATCAAGAGGTGCCAAGCGCGGGCCTCGCCGTAGTTTCTGCGGGAGAGCGACGCGCGTTTTTCTAGTACCCGGGCGCGCCGGATGCGACGGTTAGGCAATGCAAAGTATGAATGCATCCAAAGCGAAAAGCACCCCCTGGCGACGCGTTCATATTTGGAATTGGTATCAGGCAATGTTTGCCGCATGTGCGGGGATGCTGGACTCGCTGCGCACGCGGGGATGCGGGATGATCGCAGACGCGGACATTTTACATGGCGTCCGCTCCATGGGTTCTTGACAGAACGGGGGATTCGTTGTATTCTGTGCGTAGATAATTAGAGAATTAACTAAATATCTAATAGGGGGGAGCTGGATGGGCGACGCATGGGACGCGCTGGCCGATCCGACGCGCAGGCAGATTCTGAAGCTGTTGCGCGCGGGCGATCTGAACGCGGGCGAGATCGCGGCGAAGTTTGATATGACCAAGCCGTCGATCAGCCATCACCTGAACATTTTAAAAAACGCGGAACTTGTGCGTGCTGAGCGCAGCGGGCAAAATATCATCTATTCGATCAATACCAGTGTTCTGGAAGACCTGATGGATCTGTTTGCGGACATGACCGGGAGGGGGAAGGATTCATGAATACGAAATTCAGGGTATATTTGCTGGCAGCCACCGTCAGCGCCGTCGGGATGCTGCTGCTCGTCATCGGCATGCCGGACCGGGTTCCAATCCACTTTAACTACGTGGGTGAAGCGGATTCGTGGGGCAGCAAGTGGACATATGCGCTGTTTGCGTGCATTCCGTTGATCGAGCTTGTATCCTACAGAGTGTACCGGCGCTTCAGCCATAACCCAAATGTTGAAAAAAACGCACCGCTGGAGGAAAAGGTCGTCGTGGGAACGGGGCTGTTTCTGGCGGTGATCGGCTGGCTCATCCTTTTGATGGTCCGCTCCGGAGAAAACCGGCTCAACCCCTCCTACGCCTGCCTGATCATGACCGGCGTCGGCCTTTTGATGATTTTCATCAGCAACTTCATGGCCAAGATCCGGCCCAACCACTCGCTGGGTTTCCGGGTGAAATGGACGCTGCGGGATGAGACGGTATGGGTGAAGACCCACCGTATCGCCGGGTACATGGGCGTCATCGGCGGCGCAATCATCGTGGTGGGCAGCCTGATGGGCGTGGCGATCTGGCCCTGGATCGCGTTCGCGGGCCTCGCGCTGGGCCTGCTTGTGATGACCATCGTGCCTGCCGTATACGCGCGGAACCTTTACTACGAGTTGCACCCCAAGGAATCGTTGAAGTCCGGACCTGAGCATCATTAGCCCCATGCAGGTTCATTGATGCGAAAGGCGTGCGCTGCGTGCGCCTGAAATCCCACGGGGACATTTTGACAATTGCGAAGGCTCCGAGGACCCTGCGATCCTCGGAGCCTTCGTGTGCGCACACTTGGCGCGTGCCACCCGGTAAAGCCATTCTTTTGGTGTGCTAAAATCCTGCGCACCGCTGTACAAATCCCTCAAAAACCGGTATAATAGAATATCCGAGTTCTAGTATGGGGGAATTGCATGCAGTGGATTGCGAGCGCGGCGTTCGGGCTCGAGGGCCTTGTCAAACGCGACCTTGAGCGGCTGGGCGCCGACGGCATCCGCACAATGAATACGGGCGGCGTCGCCTTTGAGGGCGACGGCGCGATGGGTTTCAAGGCAAATCTATGGCTTCGGACCGCCGACCGCGTGCTGATCGAGGTGGGCCGGTTAGATCGGAAG
>CALGYL010000405.1 GCA_937934775.1 uncultured Clostridia bacterium | reverse complement strand
GAGACGCCGGAGGAGAGACGCCGGAGGAGAGACGCCGGAGGAGAGACGCCGGAGGGCTCCGCCCTCCGGACCACCGCCAGGGGAAATGATTTCCCCTGGACCCCTCGCAAAGGAGGTGGGGATAGAAAATGCAAGCCAGAACAATACATCCGTTCAATGGGATCAAGATGGAAAAGGTGTGCAGAGCGATAGAACCGCTCTGTATTTTCTTTTTCCCTTTGTGCGGGGTCAAGGAGGCCCAACTCCCTTGCGGCGCGCCCGGCGTTCCTCGTTTGCGGCGCTCCCGGCGTTCCTTCGGGCGTTCCCTCGTTCTCCCTCTTTTCTACGACCGCCCGATCCTGGCCGCCATCACGGTGATGTCGTCCCGTGCCTGGCCCTGGCGGTCCAGCGCCATCCGGGTCAGCGTTTCGCACATCGCCTGCGGCGTTTCGCCCGCAAGCCGCAGCGCCGCCTGCTCCAACCAGGCGGTCTCGCCATCCCGGGCCGCGTCGATCAGGCCGTCGGTCATCATCAGAAGCGTATCGCCCGGCTGCAGCCTGAGGTGCGCGCTGGCGGGCGTGATGTTCTCCAGAATGCCCATCGGCAGCCGCCCCCCCTCGATTCGGGTCGCGACGCCCTTGCGGATCAGCAGGCTGTCGCAGCCGCCCAGCTTGGAGAAGGAGGCGGTGCAGGCGTTCAGGTCCAGCACGCACAAATCGCAGGTGGCGAACATGTCCTCCCCGCCCAGCAGCATCAGAAGCTGATTGACCGAATCAAAAGCCAGCGAATGCTCCACCTCCGCCGCGAGGAACCTTCGGATCAGCCGGACGGCGGCGCGGCTCTCCCGGGCGGCCTGCGCGCCGGTGCCCATGCCGTCCGACAGCATCATGAGAACCCGTCCGCCGGGCAGGCCCGCCGCCAGGTGGCTGTCGCCCGAGGGCTGGGTGGACTCCTTCGCACGGCTGACAAAACCCACCGTGGCGGTGTACCGGGGCGCCTGAAAGAAGCACAGCTCGCCGGAAACGCCGCTCTCCGGCAGCGACGGCGCGCGAAGCGGCAGGCCCAGCTCGGCCGTGAGCCGCGCGGCCGCCCGCCGCGCTTCCTCCGGCCGCCATACGCCCTCCCGCTTGACGGCGGTGATGGTCACCGATCCATCCGGCGCGGCCCGGAGCGCCAGCACCTCGCGGGTCTTGATCGCCTCGCGGTCGAGCGCCGCCACAGCCTGCCGGGACATCGCGGAGTCCACCTTGACCGGCGAGGCCAGCGCGCCCGACGCGCTCATCAGGAGCGTCTCCGCCTGCCGGAATTGCCTGCCCATGATGGCCGTGGCCTGGCCCCGCGCCTGCGCGCTCCGGCGCTTCTCGGAAAACTCCTTGAGCAGCGGTCCCAGGCGGGCCGGGATCTGCCCGGCCCGGCGGCAGAGCTTCGCGATCTCCGGCGGCAGCTCGTCCTTCTCGCCGATTTGCTGACCCGACATCGACCGAGTCACCAGGTCGCACATCAGCCGCCCGGCGCGGCCGTCGGAGCCGTCCCAGCAGGCCTCGCACCCGGCGCAGCCGCGGCAGAGCCGGGCGCGCATCCGCCCGATTACCGCCCGCTCATCCGGGGCGTCCGACGGGGTTTCGTAGCCGCCCGCCAGTTCGCCAAAGACCGCGCCCAGCGCCCGGACGCGCTTGCGGGCGTCGGACAGAAGGCGCGCGGCCAGCCGCTCAGGATCATGTCCGCCCGCGGCGGGCAAAAACCATGCCCAGATTTTTTCCATGAACTTGGGCGGCAGCAGGCAATAGACCAGGCCCGCCAGAAACGCCTGCGCCGGGTGCAGCGCGCCGTAGCTTGCGCCCAGGCCGTAGAGCAGCGTCACCGTGTTGCACAGCGCAAAAGCCAGCGCGCCCGCCCAGCGGCCCAAAGCGCCCGCCGCGCCCGCGGTCAGCGCGCATAGCCCCAGCGCCGCGCCTACGAACCGGTCGCCGCCCGAAAAGGACAGCGCCGCCCCGTACAATAGCCCAGCCGCCGCGCCGGTCCCCGCGCCCAGCGACGACGCGATCAGGCACAAAACCGACGCCAGCAGCGGCGCCGCGATCGGCCCGGCCACCGGTATGCAGCGAACGCCCATCAGCGCCAGCGCGGAAACCAGCGAAAGCGCGATCTGCTCGTCCCGCATCAGGCGGTCGCGGTCCCCCCGCACGGTCACGACGCTCAGAAGGACCGGCGCGACGCAGGCGGCGATTACCGCGTTGGCCGCGGCCATCATCACGTTGTAGGGAAGCCCCTGGGAGGCGGCCAGCGCCGGGATCAGCGTGGAGATGAGGGCGACCATAGCCGTCCGCGCGTCCTGCCCGCCCAGAAGCCCATCCGCGCCCGCCTTAAGGCGCAGGCGCGCGGGCAAAAGCGACGCCGCCTTCCACAGCGCCTGCGCGACCGCGCAGCCGAGCAGCGGCGTCAGGGACAGAAACCCCAGCGCCGGGTTGAGCCCCAATATGCAGCCGGCCCACAGCGCCCAAGACGGCATGCCGGCAGCCAGCCCCGCCGCCATCATCGCGATGGCGAAGGGCGACTGGTCGGTGAGCAGCGTCGCGCGGGTGAGCAGCAGCATCAGAACCGACCAGGGCGCCTGCCGGGCAATCGCCAGCACGCCGCTTGAGCGCGCCGCGCGCACTTCTTCACGCAGCATATTGAACCCTCCGCAATCCTTGGTGGTACGGGCGGCCGCTTCCGTCCGCGCCGCAGGCGGCCGCGACGGGGGCGGCGCGTAAACCGAACGCGGGGTGAAAAACCCTCGTAATTTCCGGGAACGGCCCTATTTATGCGCCGGATGGCGCCGGTATGCACGAAATAAGCGCTGCCAAAAAATAATTGTTGCCCGGCCGGATGCCGCCGGACCCGCCAGATCAGGCGAATCCCGGGCGCGATGGCCGTTTCACCCGCGCAAATTGCAGTTTCAGCAATGTGAATTATTCATGTCGCGTTCGGGACCGGTTGACAGGGGCTGGGCCCAGGTGCTATCATGCAATCACGACGATAGAGGCGCAGCGACGATGAGTACCCGGCGGAGAAGGTATTCCGCGAAACCGGGGAAAGGATAAGCTGCCGAAACGGCCTGGCAGACATGCCCCGCCGTTGGTCCGCAAGTGAAAATCCTGCGGACTCCCACCCGGGCTGAACCGGGTGGAGGAGCTGTCGGTGTTTGGCCAGAGAGGGCTGCATCGATGGATGCGGCCCTTATTGTTTCTGGAGGGCCTGTTCGGAGCCTTTGGGAAACCAATATGGGAAAAGGGGTGCAATTCAACGTGAAGAGGGTTCTTGCCATCATGCTCGCCCTGACGCTCGTGCTGACGCTGGTACCGGCGATCGGCATGGCGGAGGCGGACAACACGAACACGCTGGTGCTGTTCCTGATCGACGACCCGGAGACGCTGGACGGCCAGCTGACCACCGACTCTTACACCATCGCCCTGAACTGCTTTGACCGCCTTGTCGAGTGCGAGACCAATGACAAGGGCGAAGCCGTGCTGGTGCCGGGCCTGGCCAAGAGCTGGGACGTGTCCGAAGACGGCCTGACCTACACCTTCCATCTGCAGGAAGGCGTCAAGTTCCAAAATGGCGCGGACTTCACCGCGGACGACGTGGTCTACACCGTCAACCGCATGATGAACCCCAAGACGCTGGCCAAGAATACCGACTTTATGGACATGATCAAGGGCGCCAAGGCGTTCTATGAGGACACCACCGGCGCGGTCACCGGCGTCGAAGGCGTCAAGGCCATTGACGACATGACCGTCGAGATCACGCTGGAGAGCCCCTTCGGCTCCTTCCTCGCCAACATCGCCACCCCCGGCTGCGCCATCTACGACCGCGAGACCACCGAGGCCGCGGGCGATCAGTTCGGCGTGGATCCGGCCAAGTGCATCGGCACCGGCCCCTTCCAGGTGACGAAGTGGGAGCGCGGCGTGGAAGTCGACGTGGTGACCAACCCCAACTACTTCAAAGGCGCGTCCAAGCTGGACGGCATCAAGTTCATGATCGTACCCGATGAGGACACCCAGCGCATGATGTTTGAAACCGGCCAGGTTGACGTGTTCAACTTTGAGTACGGCCCGAGCCAGCTGGATTACTTCCTCACCACTGGCGATTACAAGGATCACATCGTCTCCGGCAAGCGCGCCGGCACCTACTACTACCTGTTCAACGAATCCATCGCCCCGCTGGACAACGTCAAGGTCCGCCAGGCGCTGTTTATGGCCATCGACCGCCAGGGCATCCTGGACGCGCTCTACAGCGGCAAGGGCGTTGTCGCCAACGCGTTCGTGCCGGAAGGCGTGCTGGGCCACAATTCGGCCGCCCCGGAAATCAAGTACGATCCCGACGCCGCCAAGGCCCTCCTGGCCGAGGCCGGATACCCCAACGGCTTTGACATGGAAGTCGCCCAGTTTGCCGACAGTTCCTCCGCACAGCAGGTCAACGAGGTCGTGCAGAGTTACTTGGCCGCCATCGGCGTCAACATGACCATCAACCTGATGGACGACGCCACCTTCTACGGCCTGCGCGGCGAAGGCAAGCTCCCCTCCTACTACAACTCCTGGTCGGCGGACTTCAACGACCCGGACAACTTCCTCTACACCTTCTTCTCCCAGAAGAACTCGATCTCCCGCTCCTCCAACTACCACAACGAGGAAGTCTGGAAGATGCTGGAAGAAGCCCGTGTGATGGTGGATCCGGAAGCCCGCCTGAAGAAGTATCAGGAGGCCGAGTCGATCATCATCAACACCGACTACGCCATCCTGCCGATGTATCAGCGCGAGCACCTGTTCTGCCTCAACCCGCGCGTGAAGAACTTCAAGGTTGCGTGGAACGGCTGGAACGACCAGAGCTTCTACTCGGTCGAGATCGTCAACCCGTAAAAAATGCCCCTGCCGTCCGCGGGCATGTTCCGCGGACGGCAGGCCCCCTTTCCGGACGGCTCCGCCCGGAGCCGTTCGGAAAGGGGGCAGTCAGCGCAGCCTCTCCGGAAGCGGCGAAGGGGGCCGAGGCCCTCTTGGCATCAAAACCCGTATATTTTTTTGGGGAAAGCGCTCCCGTTCCGGTTCCTGCCCAGAAATTCCAACGTGAATTTCTGGAAACCGGCCCGTTCCCAGATCGGGCGAACGCCGCGAAGCGGATTTCACCCGAAACGTAAGAAAGAGAGTATACGCGAATGGGCAAGTACATACTCCGGCGCATCCTGATCACCATTCCGGTCCTGATCGGCATGGTGTTTGTCATCTTCTTCATGCTCAACGTCGTGGCGGGCGACCCGGTCACGATCATGATGAAGGAGAAGATCAAGCCCGACGTGATCGAGACGCTGCGCAAGTCCATGCACCTGGACGATCCGTTCATCGTGCGCTTCGGACGCTACATCTGGGATGCGCTGCACGGCGATCTGGGCACCTCCTACAAGCTCAAAACGCCGGTGACCCAGCTGATTTCGAACGCCTTCCCCACCACGATGAAGCTGGCGATGCTGGCCGCGTTGTTTGCGTGGGTGGTGGGCATCCCCATCGGCATCATTTCCGCCGTCCGCAAAAACTCCTGGGTGGACCATCTGTGCATGGGATTTTCGCTGTTTGGCGTCTCCATGCCGGTGTTCTGGATCGGCCTGATTTTGCAGAACACCTTCAAAAATGTACTGCCGGTCTCCGGCTTTGACTCGTGGAAGCACATGATCCTGCCGATGATCGTGCTGGGCTGGCAGTCCAGCGGCACGATCTCCCGGCTGACAAGGTCCAGCCTTCTTGAGGTCATGCGCAACGACTACATCCGCACCGCCCGGGCCAAGGGCCTGAAGGAGATCCTTGTCATCACCAACCACGCCTTTAAAAACGCGATCATTCCGGTGGTCACCGTGATGGCCATCCAGCTGGCAAGTCTCTTGTCCGGCGCGGTTATCACCGAGACCATCTTTTCGATTCCCGGCATCGGCCGTCTCTCGGTCAACGCCATCGAGAACCGGGACGCGCCGCTTTTGCAGGGTACCGTGATCTTTACCGCGGCTTTGATCATATTTGGAAACCTGGTGGCGGATCTTTTATACTCGGTCATCGACCCGCGCATCCGGGTAGACTGACGAAGCAGAACGAGACTTTGCCGATCGTCCGCGGCGCCCTATCGGGGTGCTCGCACCCTAAACCCGGTGGTTATTATGAGCGCGAAGAAGAACCGCGCGGGCCTGAAATCCTTTTGTGAGGTACGACGGATGAACAAGCGAAATCCCTTCCGGTTCCGCACCCCTGCCGACCGCTTCTCACAGGAAGCGGCCGACGCCATTCTGGCGGGCGAGGGCCCGTCCCAGGGCACGGGCCTTCTGGACAGCCTGAAGGACATGCTGCGCGCCAACCACGCGGCGATGCTGGGGCTGATCATTGTTTTGCTGTTTGCGCTGATGGCCATCTTCGCGCCGCTGATCGCGCCGTATGATCCCTATCAGGTGATGCTGAAGGACCGGCTGAAGCCGCCGTCGCTTACGCATCTGCTGGGTACGGATGAAATCGGCCGCGACATGTTCACCCGCGTAATGTACGGCGGGCAGGTGTCGCTGATGATCGGCTTGGTCCCCTCGTTTTTATCCCTGATCATCGGCTCCACGCTGGGGTTGATCGCCGGGTACTACGGCGGCAAGGTGGATGGGGTGATCATGCGGCTTGCGGATGTGATGTTGGCGTTTCCATCGCTTCTGCTGGCGATGGTGGTCATGTACATCCTGGGCGCTACACTATTGAACCTTTTCATCGCATTATCGATCATAAACTGGGCGGGCACGGCTCGCGTGGTGCGGGCGCAGACGCTGGCGCTCAAGGAGAAAGAATTCATTGAGGCGGCCCGGTCCATGGGCGTCAAGCGGTCCAAGATCATGTTCCGCCACATCCTGCCCAACTGCATCCCCAGCCTGATCGTACTGTTCACGCTGGATATCCCGGGCGCGATTCTTTCGGAATCCAGTTTGAGCTTCCTGGGTGTGGGCGCGCAGCCGCCCACCGCCAGCTGGGGTCTGATGATCTCCCAGGGCAAGAAATTCGCCTACCAGTGCCCGTGGCTGGTGCTGGCGCCGGGTGTCGCGATCCTTTTGATCACGCTGGCGTTCAATTTTTTGGGAGACGGCCTGCGCGATGCGATCGATCCCTACTTGAAAACCTGACGGGAGGGCGGTACAATGGAACTGAAAAGAGAAATGCCGCTCCTGTCGATCGAAGGGCTGGTCACAACCTTTCGCATGCACGGTGGCACCGGCAATGCGGTGGACGAGATATACCTGGATATCGGGCGCGGTGAAACGGTGGGCCTGGTGGGCGAATCCGGCTGCGGCAAGAGCATGACCGCGATGTCGGTCATGGGCCTCTTGCCCGATATGGCGAAGATCACCGCCGGGAAGATCCTCTTTGCCGGGGAAGATCTGGCGAAATATGACCGGTCCAAAATGCTCAAGATCACCGGCGACCGGATTTCAATGATCTTTCAGGAGCCGATGACCTCACTGAACCCGGTCAAGACCGTGGGCCATCAGGTGCGGGAGGCGATCCTTCTGCACCAGAAGGTGTCCCGCAAAGAGGCCAAGGCCCGCGTGATCGACATCTTCCAGAAGGTTGGCATCCCGGAACCCGAACGGCGCTACGGCCAGTACCCGCATCAATTGTCGGGTGGCCTTCGCCAGCGGGTCA
>CALGYL010000404.1 GCA_937934775.1 uncultured Clostridia bacterium | reverse complement strand
TCTCTATTGACGGCGGCAGTACCTGGGATAAATTTCTGCACATTACGCTGCCGCTATGCCGCCCCGCGATGAACTCGGTCATCATTCTGGCGTTCATCGGTGGTCTGCGTACCTTCGACCTGATCTGGGTAACCACAAAGGGCGGCCCGGGCTTCGCGACGGATCTGCTGGCCTCGATCATCTACAAGCAGTATTCCGCCGGGTACTACGGCCTGGCCACGCTGGGCAACGTGCTGATGTTCGTTTTGATCTCGGCGCTTGCGTTCCCGCTGTACTACTTCATCACGCGGCGGGAGGTGGACCTGTGACGCAGCGAAATCATGCCCGGCGGCGCTACGGGGTCAAGCGCGCGGTCGCGGATGTGCTGGCCATTCTGTTTGCCGCCTTCATCTACCTGGTGCCGTTCTATTTTGTCATTCTGAATTCCTTCAAGACGCGGGCGGAAGCGTCGCTGATGAACATCCACTGGCCCGGCACGTTTTCCATCGCGGACAACTATAAAAAGGTGCTGGCCACCAACAACGGCATCGTGCTGCGCGCGTTCGGCAATTCCATCGTGATCACGCTGTTCTCGATCCTTCTGATGGTCGTGGTCTGCTCAATGGCCGGCTACGTGCTGCAGCGCAAGCGGGACAAAATCGGTACGGTGGCCAATTTCATCGTGCTGACGGGGCTGATGATCCCGCCGGCGATCGTGCCCACCATCTGGGTCATGCAGGGCATCGGCATCTACAAGTCCATCGAGGGCATGGTGCTGATCGAGGTCGCGCTCAACCTGTCGTTTGCCTGCATCCTGTACCGGGGATTCATGGCGTCGGTTCCGAGGGAACTGGACGAAGCCGCCGTCATTGACGGCTGCGGGCCCCTCAGGATGTTCTGGCAGGTGATCCTGCCGCTCCTGCAGCCGGTCACCGCGACGGTGATCGTCCTGTCGGCGGTCAACATCTTCAACGACTTTGTGAACCCGCTGTACTTCCTTCCGGGCAGCAAGAACGCCACCGTCCAACAGACGCTGTACAACTTCAACGGCCAGTATGGCAGCGACTGGAACCTCCTGTTTGCGGATGTCATGCTGATCACCATACCGCCGCTGATCCTGTTCATCTTCTTCAACAAAAAGATCGTGTCCGGTATGGTCGCGGGGGCGATCAAGGGATGACGGCGCGAGAAAGATTCCGCCGCGCGCTCGCGTTTGAGCGCGCCGACCGGCTGCCCATGATCGAGTGGGCGATGTGGTGGGACAAGACGGTTGACCGGTGGCGGGGCGAGGGGCTGGAAATCCCCTCCGAGGCGCCGTTTGCCCAGTGTGACCAGATCAAGCGCCATTTTGGGCTTGATCTGGACATGCAGTTCTGGATGGACCCGATCCCGGAGAACGCACCCAAGCCCGCCCGGCACGGCGCGCCGCTGATCGAAACGCTGACAGAATACGAGGCGTTGAAACCGTTTCTCTACCCGAAAACGCCCTTTGACCGGGCACGGCTGGAGGCGGCGGCGGACCTTCAGAAAGCGGGCGAGGTGATCCTCTGGACGACGGTGATCGGTCCCTTCTGGGGCCCGAGGTCGCTTCTGGGCATCGAAAACCACCTCTACGCCTTCTATGACGAGCCGGAACTGATGGACCGGATCAACGATGACCTTGTAGATTTCAACCTGCGGGCAATGGACGAACTGTGCCGCTACGCGGTGCCGGATTTCATGACCGTCGCCGAGGACATGAGCTACAACCATGGGCCCATGCTGTCTGGCGCACTGTTCGAGCGGTTCCTCGCCCCCTTTTATCGGCGCATGCTGCCGGAGTGGAAGGCGCGGGGCATCCGCGTTTTCTGCGATTCGGACGGCGATGTGACGGAACTGATCCCGTGGCTGAAAGAAACCGGGTTTGAAGGCATCCTGCCGCTGGAGCGCCAGGCGGGTGTGGACGTGGCCGCGCTCCGGGAAGCGCATCCGGATTTTTTGTTCCTGGGCCACTTCGACAAGACCGTGATGAAAAACGGCGAGGGCGCGATGCGCAGGGAGTTGGAACGCCTGCTGCCCATCATGCAAAAAGGCGGTTTTGTCGCGTCGGTAGACCACCAGACGCCGCCGGACGTGTCGCTTGAAACGTACCGGTCCTACCTGAAACTGTACCGTGAATACGCGGAAAAAGGAGAAAAGTCATGATCATCACCAAACTGCGCTGCGACTACATGGAAAACCCGGTCGGCTATGATTTTGAGCGGCCGTCGCTGTCCTGGCTGACGGAGGCGGAGGGCGTGAGCAAGCACCAGAGCGCCTACCAGTTGCAGGTGTACCTGTCGCCGGAGTTTCCCGATCCGCTTTTTGACAGCGGTATGGTTTCGTCCGACCAGAGCGTCGGTATCCGTCTGGAGGCGAAGCTCGCACCCGTGACGCGGTACTTCTGGCGCGTCAGGGTGTGGGACGAGCAGGGGACCCAGAGCCCCTGGAGCGAGCCAGCCTTCTTTGAAACCGCGCGTTACGGCGCCGCCTGGAAGGGCGAATGGATCGGCATGGCGGGGGATGGCTTTCCGCAACTGCGCCGCGCGTTCCGGATTGAAAAACCGGTCCGACGCGCCCGCGCCTACGCCTGCGGCGTCGGCGTGTACTGCCTGTTCCTGAACGGCCGCCGGGTGGGCGAGGATGTACTTGCGCCCTTCATCAACGCCTACGACCAGTGGCTGCAGTACGAAACCTACGATATAACATCCATGCTGTCCAGCGGCGAAAACGCATTGGGCGCGTTCCTGGGCAACGGCTATTACAAGGGCCGCGTCAACTGGCCCGGCATCCCCACCCGCACACACCTGTACGGCGACAAAATGGGCTTCCTCTGCGAAGTGGTCGTGGAGTACGAAGACGGCACGGTGGATACCATCGTCACCGACGGAAACTGGAAGGTATCCGAAAGCCCCTTCCTCCGCAGCGAAATCTACGACGGCGAATACTATGACGCGCGCCTTGTGCAGGCGGGCTGGAACGAGCTTGGCTTCGACGACTCCGCCTGGGCCCACGCCGTGAAAATCGCGCCGCCCAAGGGCAAGCTGGAAGCCCGACGCAGCGTGCCGCTGAAGGTGATGGAGACCCGGCCCTGTGAAAAGGTGATCGTGACCCCGGCGGGTGAAACGGTGCTGGACTTTGGCCAGAATCTGACCGGCTGGGTGCGATTTAAGACGAGCGCGCCGGCCGGTACGGAGATCCTCCTGCAGGCGGGCGAGTTTTTAGATAAACATGGCAACTTCTACCGTGAAAACATGCGTACCGCTTTGGCTGAAGAGCGCTACATCTGCCGCGGCGGCGGCGAGGAATACGCGCCCTACATGACCTTTCTGGGCTTCCGCTACATCCGGGTGACCGGCTGGACCGATCAAGTGAACCCGCAGGATTTCACCGCGGAGATCATTTATTCTCAGATGGAGCGCACCGGCTGGTTTGAGTGTTCCAATGAGAAGGTCAATCGGCTGTTCCTGAACGCGCTGTGGGGGCAGAAGGGAAATTTTGTCGACGTGCCCACCGATTGTCCGCAGCGTGACGAGCGCATGGGCTGGACGGGCGACGCGCAGGTGTTCTGTGCCACCGCCTGCATGAACATGGAGTCCGGCGCGTTCTACAGAAAGTACCTCTACGACCTGAAAAAGGAACAGGCCCAGCATGGCTACGTGCCGGTGGTCATCCCGTTCTTCATCTACGGCTCCGGCAAGTGGGATTTCCCGACGGCCGCCTGGGGCGACGTGGCGACCATCATCCCGTGGGATCTGTACCTGTATTACGGCGATGTAGCGACGCTGGAAAACCAGTTTGACAGCATGAAGGCCTGGGTGGACTACATGACCGCGCAGGATACCGAGGGCGTCGACCGCTACTATGGGTTCCATTTGGGCGACTGGCTGGCCCAGGATACGCCTGATCCGTTCAACCTGTTCGGCGCGACGCCGACGGATCTGATCGCCACCGCCTACTATGCCTACTCCACGCGCTTGGTGGTCAAGACCGCCCGCGTGCTGGGCAAGGCGGAGGAGGCCGCGAAATACGAGGCCCTCTACAACCGCGTGCGCGCCGCGTTCCGCAAGGAGTACATGACGCCCGGCGGACGCGTATTGTCCGAAACCCAGACCGCACAGGTGGTCGCGCTGTACTTTGGGCTGTGCGAGGAGCACGAGCGCCCGGTGATTTCAAAGCACCTGGCCGAGCGCATCCGGTCGGATAAAAACCTTCTGACCACCGGCTTCGTGGGCACGCCCTACCTTTGTCCGGCGCTCAGTGAAAACGGCCTGAACGAATACGCCTATTCGCTGCTTCTGTCCACCGGCCGCCCCAGTTGGCTGTATGCGGTGGACCGCGGCGCGACCACCATCTGGGAGCGCTGGAACGGCATTGACGAGAACGGCGACTTTGGCCCGGTCAGCATGAACTCCTTCAACCACTACGCCTACGGCTCCATCGCCGAGTGGATGTACCGGTATGTGGCGGGCATCAACCCGGTCGAAGGCGCGCCGGGCTTCAAGAAGGCGCGCATCGCGCCGCTGCCCAACGACCAGTTGGGCCATGCCAAGGCAACCGTTCGGACGCAGTACGGAAAGCTCTCCTCCGGCTGGAAGTATGAGGATGGCCTGCTGACCGTCGAGGTGGAAGTGCCCTTCAACGCGGATGCGGAGATCGAACTGCCCTATGCTGACGGGGCGGCCGTCACCGAAAACGGCGCTCCGATTCAGGGAACCCGCTTCTTCCGCGGCAGCGGCGTCTGGAAGTACGCCTACAAACCGCAGGGCGACGCCATAAGCCGCCGCATTATTGAGGACGTCCTGCCGTCCTACTAGTGTCCTGACAACACTGAATCTTTGGTTCAGAACGGATCTTTTTCCGCCCTGCGGTGTCGCTCTCCGCTTGAAATAGCGCTGCTATTCCTGCGCTCCGGCTTCTTGCAGGACGAAAAAATCTCTCGTCCTGAATCTGAATTCTCAATGTTGCCAGAACACTAGTCGGAACTGCAAAAGCTCGCCCGCTGCCGAAAGGCAGCGGGCGATTTCGTGTTTATTAACTATGAGTTTTGTGCGGCAAAGCCGCCGCGTCATGCGTCCGCGCTCGGGGCCTCCGGTTCCTTTTTCTTCTCCGCTTCGCCTTCCTTCGGTTCTTCGGGCTCCGGACCGCCGGAGCTTTCCGCCTCTTTTTCTTCCTCTTCTTTTTTCTTTTGACCGCCCTTGAACCATTTGAATACCACGAGCAATGTCGACAAGCCCGCCATGATCGACCCGAACACGTTTTTAATGTTGTCCAGCGTGTCCATCGAGAAGACTGGGTCGTTGCGCTTCATGTAGTACTGGGAACCGGCGGACAGCGGGTAGATCGAGCCTGAGGTTCCGTCCTCCTCCGTAAGCGGCTGGCGGACCACGTTCCCGACGGACGAGTTGTATAGAACCTCCAGCAGCTTTTCGACCGCGCGGGGATCGGCGAATTCATAAGCGACGATTTCCGGATTGATTCCCACGGTGGAGAGGTCCTCCGGCGGAACGGAGAGCGGCGCGCTGTACGTGCGCTCGACGATGGTGGCAGGTTCGGCCCAGTTGTACCGGAGCGTCAGCGAATCGGCGTTCGGTACGGGAAGCAGCGAATAGCCGCATTCGTTGACCAGATAGTCCGCAAGGTAGGAGGGCACATAGGAGATGACCGCGATTGCGTCGGGTAAGTTCTCCGGGCTCATGTCGTACAGCTGTTCGTTCGTATAGTTCTTCTCCGCATAGTCCATCTGCGCGCTCAGGCCGAAAAAGGACAGTATGTTTTTCGCGGCTACGCGCGTACCGCCATCCACGGAGCCCAGGTTGACGGCCTTTCCGCGAAGATCCGCGAGAGAATCCATCGGCTCCCTGACCAGAATGTGCACCGCCTCGGGCGGCAGCGTCGCGACGTGCGCCACGTTGGGCACCAACAAGCCCAGGCCTCCCTGGATGATCGCCACATCCACATCGTCGTCGCTGACGGCTTCCAGCAGTTCCACCGAACCGGAATAGGGCTTGATGTTCAGCGTCAGGCCATATTTCGCCGCCTCGCGCTGCAGGACGCGGACCAACTGATGGCGGTTGTTGAGCATGGGGCCGCCGCTGATGGTCAGCGTGTACTTTCTGGGTACCAGCCCGGACACAAAGTGGATGACCAGCAGGATGAGCGCGAGGAATAAAAGAAAGCCCAGCGTTTTACGGATCTTGGCGCTGTTTTGAATTCTGCTTAGCAAGCGCTGTAGAATGCCATAGGCTTCGCCGTCTGACTCAAACATCGTATTCACCGCGCCTTATTTCGAATTTGAAACCGTCAGGCGCTGAGCGCGCCCAATGATTGAATGATGGACTGGCCTTCGGCGCTCTTTGCGAAGGCGATGAAGCCGCGGATGGCGTCGGCGCGCTTCTGCTCCAGCGATTGCTCGTCGTCGCCGTTGAAGAAGTGGACGACCGCGCGGATCGTGGTGTCTTCATCGTCCTCCTCGGGGCCCAGAAGGTTGTGCACCACCAGGTATGTGGAGCGGGAAAGCGGGTAACGGTCGGTGAGAACGGTCTCCCGGCTGAGCGGGACGCCGTCCACATTGAGTGCTCGAGCATCCTGCGGCGCGGCGGGGAACAAAGCGCAGCCGATCGCCCCGGAGTCCCGCGCCACAGCGTTCAGCACTTTCGAGTCATCTGCCTGAACGGACGCGTCCTCGCGCACCGGTGTGCCTCCGAGCAGGAGCTTATTTAGCGCCATGGCGGACGGTGAATCGGTACCGGCCACGATCACGCGGATCGGGAGATCCGCGCCGCCAAGCTGATTCCAGTTCCGGACCTCCCCGGCAAAGACCGCCCGGAGCTGGTCCGCCGTCAGGTTTTCAATGCCGTTTGACCCATTTACATAAATCCCAGCCGCGTCCCGCGCAATCAGGTAGCTTTGGGTGTAGTCGTCGTCCTCGCCATCGGTGAGTTCCCGGGAGGTCACGGCGACATCGATGGCCTGGTTCTTGACCGCAACCACGCCTGGCGTGGAGCCGCCGCCCTCGCAGACCACGGAAACGACGTCCTGCGCCTTCGTAAAACCGTCGCCCAGCGCCGACGCATACCGCATCACCGTCGTCGAGCCGCCCACCAGCAGGATTTGCTTCTCCGCGCGAAGGTAGAAACCGAAATAGTAGGCCGCCGACAGGGCGGCCAGCGCGGCCAGCGCCCAGATCAGCGCTTTATATTTTTTCTTCATAGGTGTTTCTCCCGCCTTTTCCATCGGTAAGCCTGCGTCAGGACGCCGGGTAGATGCCGGAACCGGCGAACGTTTCGATTCCATCCATCACATATTTCAGAAAGGCTTTTGTGGCCTCGTCGGCGTCGGAGCGGAAATAGAGCATGAGACTCCGGGTCAGCGGGAAGGAGCGCGAACGGATGGAGTCTTCGCTGGGGGCGACGCCATCGACAGACAGCGGTTTGACCGTCCGGTCGACGGAGCTGAAAGAGGCAAACCCGATCGCACCGGGATTTTCGGAGACGTATTCCCGCGCACCGGCGCTGTCCATCTCCAGCGCGGAAGCGGGGAGAATGGCGTCGTCGCCCAGAACCAGATGCTTGAACCCCTCGAATGTACCCGAGGTCTTGTCGCGGGAGACCAGCAGGATGGGCAGATCGGTTCCGCCCACATCCTTCCAATTGACAATCGCGCCGGAGTAGATATCCCGAAGCTGCGTGATGGTCAGGTTCTCCAGTGCATTGGCCGGGTTGACAAAGAGGACGATTGCGTCGAAAGCGATGATCTGGCCAGTCAGCGTTACATGCTTTTGAGCGGCCATCAGCGTGAGCACATCGTTGGGTTCCGCCGAAGCCATCGCGATGTCGCAGGTGCCATCGATCAGCGACTTGATCGCGCGGTCCGTACCACCGCCTGTGATGCTGACGGTGGTTTCGGGATGGGTTTGCATGTACGCTTCCGCGGCTCGCTGCAGAACGCCCATCACGGTGCCGGAACCGCGCAGTTCCACAGTGGAAAGTCCTCCTTCCGCCAACGCGGGCGAAAGGCAGGAGAACAGGAAACACAATATGAGAGCAATGGCTTTTTTCAAGCGCGCGCCTCCTGATTCGGGCAGGGCCCGGAAATACGGGAATTCGCGATGAGTTACTCGTTGGGATGCGCGAATAGACAGGAACGTAATAAGCTGATACTGGAAAAGTATACCGCCCGCAGTGATGCTTGTCAAGGAAACGCGAAAGGCACGGGCGAAAAATATCATGGAACGCCGCGCGGTCCGGGAGAAACGCATCCGGTTTGATGCCGGTGGATACGGCGCGTGCGGGAGACGCTTGCAAAGGGGACGCGCTCTGTTATAATGAACGTGGGACGGTCTACCAAAGGGCCGAAGCGGGGAGCGGGCAGGAAAGGGGAGGGGCGGATGAAAAAGGCGCGTTTCGCATGGGTGTTGGCGGTTTTAATCTTTCTAATGATGATGCCGGCGGCAACGGCGGATATCGACACCGGCATGGAAGGGCTGTGGACCGGCACGGATGCGGAAGGCCGGTATACGCTGCTTCTGGGCAGCGGCGGCACGTTCATTTCCATATACCGGACCGACCGAACCTATCGGCAGGCAGGCGTATTCACCGTCGATATCGACAACATGTACCTGACAATGACAGACGGCTCCGCATCAACCATGCAGTACGGTTTCGCGGAAGGTTCGCTCTTCCTATCCAGCGACGGCGAAGAAGTCGAGCTGAAGCGGGCTGACTTCGCGCCGCCGGAGAACCTATCCGGCGTTTGGACGGTTGAATCATCCGGCGGCGGGCTGATCGCCATGGATGCGGCGGGCGGCTTTGCCTCGATCGACGTTGAGACCGGAAAATCGGAGAAGGGCATCTATCTTCCCGATCAAGGCGACCTGATCATCGCCTTTCAGGACTGCACCTCAATGCAGGTAGGCTATGTATACGACGCCGAGACCGGCGTGATCACCCTGACAAACCCGGAGTCCAATCAAACCATGACGCTGCGAAGGTACGCGCAGGCCGCCGGGGAGTGAGCGAATCAACTCCTGGTGGGATCAAAAAATGCGCCGCGCCGGGTTTTTCAGAGGAGAATCTCCGAAAGGCCCGGCGCGGCGTTTGCGTGCGTGGGAATACACTTTCAGGACCGCGGCAAAGCCGCGGTCCGTGCGGAACGGGGGACAGGGACCAGGCGGTTACGTGATCTTGATGCCGTACACGCGGTTGCCGATGGCCTTGACCTTGAGGTGCCTGCCACCCGCCTTGTAGGTGTAGATGTTTCCGCCCCGGCGATAGGATTTGCCATACAGCCTGGTCATCTTGGCACGGGTATTGCCCACCCGGAGCCCACCTGCCGTCGCCGCGGATTTGCCCACCATCAGGAAGGAGACGATCTTCTCCTTGCGCAG
The DNA here is from genome assembly GCA_937934775.1 of uncultured Clostridia bacterium. Taxonomy (GTDB): domain Bacteria; phylum Bacillota; class Clostridia; order Christensenellales; family Aristaeellaceae; genus JAEZHK01. Next base: position 309 of record CALGYL010000404.1, on the reverse strand, counting down.
TTTGGTGCTGTAGAGCGTCGTCACCCGAAGGCCCTTGCCCTTGAAGGTGTAGGTGTAGGAGACGAGGGAGCCGTTGGTCTCGTTCAGCTTGCGCGAATAGCTGCCCAGCTTGGACTTCCACTTGGTGGATGTCTGTCCGATTCTATAGTTGACACCGCTGATCTTTATACCCGCCCGGGCCGTGGAAAAGGAAGCCGCGCCGGCCGGAAGGCTCAAGGCGAGGCATGCGGTGATCAGGAGCCAAACCATCATCCTGCGCTTCATATTGATTCCCCCTCATAAGTACACCATCATCATATCCGGGTTTTG
>CALGYL010000403.1 GCA_937934775.1 uncultured Clostridia bacterium | reverse complement strand
CGGGCGAAGAGATTCCGGCCTATCCGTTCGTGTTCGCCGGCATCGGCCTTCTTGCCCTCCTTGCGGCGCTGCTGGCTGACCGCCGCAAGCGCAAGGGGAAAAGCAAGTAACAGACGCGCGCCGGAGCGCCGCGCGGCGCTCCGGCACATTAAAACGGGGGTGCGATTCAAATGAAAAAGATTCTTCAGGCGCTTGTCATTCTGATGACGCTGGTTTTGCTCACCGGCATGTCCGCTTCAGCGCAGTCCGTGGCCAAGTGGAGTAATGGTCAATCGCCTGAGCAGCCCTACAAGGGCGTGCCGCCGGTCGACATGACCAAAAAGCTGGGCTACATGGTGCTCGACCCGCTCAACAATGAAAACGTCGACACCGCGATCAACGTGCTAAAAATCTACCTGCCGCGCAGCGACGTCAAAGCGGGCGATGGAACGCTCAAGCTGTATGAAGCGGGCGTTAAGGAGCCGATCGAGGAGATCTCGTTCTCCGACAGCGCGCGGGTGACCGCCGCGCCCATTGACGAAAAGACACTTGCCTGGCTGTTTTGGGAGAGCGGCATCCAGTTTACGGTGACCCTCAACAATTCTTTCGACGCGGACAAGACCTACAGCGTCACGCTTGGCGCGAATAGCATCGTAGTGCCGGAATACGGCATTGGCAATACCCAGCTCGACGGCGCAAAGGGCTGGACCTTTACCACCAACGCGGCATCGGGCGTCATCCGGCGGACGCGCTCGGGCGAAGCGACCCCGAAGGTGGGGGACAACGAGACAGTCGAGATCAAACTGAGCGAGGGTGTCGCCACCGCCATGATCTTCTGCGAAAATGAAGCGCTCGTCACGGAGGATGAACCTTTGACCCAGAGCGGCACCCTGACCGGACACTACGCCAAGGAAGGGTCCGTCAGTTGGGGCGTCGCGCTGATGGATACATCCGGTCAGCTTGTATCGGTCTACCATTACAACGAAGAAGTCCTTCCCGGATAAAGAGAACCTTTTTCTTGAAGTCCGACCGTACAGGCCGGGCTTTTTTTGACGCAAAAAAGCCCTTGCAGGTTTTTCGATACGAAAGATGAGCGTAGCATGCGCCTGAAATTCCCCGGTCTTTCCTTGCGTAATAGGATCCTTGCAGGCAACGGGTCCAGCCGAAATGGTTGGATCTGCCGCCATTTTTTGTCCCAGTAGAGTTGTTCCGTCGCGCTGGACGAATCGGCCCGGATCTGAAACCACTGGCGAAACGCGGCGGAGTCTGGCAGCGGGTGGAGCGCATCGGGCTGTACCTCGGACCTCTCCGCATCGATTGTTTCTGTGCGCGCAGTGCCCCCAACAATCACACTCCATTACAGACAAAAATATGATAAAAACCATTGCTTTTGGTTCGAATGTGTCATATAATACTATTAATAAAACGAACGAACCAATAATATAATTAAACTAAAAAAACGAACGAACTAATAAAACGAATGTTATTTCGGCGGCGGCCGTCGTCCGGTTATAAAATATGCAAGGAGGCCAAGCCCATGAAGATAGTCCTCGGTTTGCTTCTGACCGCAATGCTGGTGCTATCCCTAATGCCCGTCGCCTTTGCGACGGACAACAGCCTGAGCGGTACCATCACCTTTTGGCACACGGCGGATGAGTCCAACCCCAACGACTTCTAGGCTGTCTGGCACAAGAAGAACATCGAACTGTTTGAACAGCAGAATCCCAACGTGAAGATCGAGTCCACCGTCATCGCCGACGGTAACGACTATCTCAACAAGATCACGACGGAGATGGCCGTCGGCAATGCGCCGGACGGGTTCTGCACCTGGCTGACCGGTCGTCTCGAGCCCTTCGTCACCGCGGGCCGCGTGATGCCGCTGAATGATCTGCTCGCCAATACCCCGCGCTTCAGGAAGTCATCAATCCAGACGCCATCTCGCTGTCCAGCTTCGGCGACAGCTTCTACGCCTTCCCGCTGCTCAGTTCGGGCGAGATGGTCTTCTACAACAAGAAGGTCTTCGCCGACAACGGCGTCGCGGTGCCCACCAGCTATGATGAGTTTTTGAAAGTCTGCGAAACCCTCAAGTCCAAAGGCATCCTGCCCGTGGCCATGGGCGGCAAGGACGTGTGGCCCTGCTCGATTCCCTACAGGATGATCTTCGACCGCCAGAACGGACCGGCGCTGTACAAAGAAGTCGTGGTGGGCAAGACCGCCAAGTTTGACGATCCTGCCTTCATCGCCGCGGGCGAGAAGTTTCAGGAGATGGTTAAGGCTGGCGTGTTCTCTCTGGAGTGCAACGCGATCTCCTACGGCTGTTCACCGAGTTCAACACGCAGTCGTACCTGATGAACAGCCTTTTCTACGCGACGGTCGTGTGCCTTGTGGGCCTGGCCGTCACCACCACGGCCGCCTACGCCATCGGACGGATGCGGTGGAAGCTCTCCAAATGGGCACCGGGGCTTCTGATGACGGGCATGATGGTGCCCATGCACGCGATCACTGTGCCGCTGTACATCTTCACCACGCGCATCGGCGTGACCAATCGTATGGCGCTGATGCTGATCTTTATCACCAACACCATTCCCGTCTCCACCTTCATGATTGTTGGTTTTTTGAAGGGGATTCCGCATGAAATCGAGGAATCCGCAGTCATCGACGGCTGCAGCATTCCCAAAACCTTCGTCAGCATCGTATGCCCCATGCTCAAGCCGACGCTGGCTACGGTGACGATCTTCAACTTCCTGTCCGTGTGGAACAACCGGCTGCTGTCGCTGATCTTCCTGAACGAGGAGTCGCAGAAGACGCTACAGCGGGGCATCGTCCGAATCAAAAACGCGTTTTATACCGACTACAACATCTTGCCATCCGGCATCAATTAGGCGTTTGACCCAGCATCATTGTGTACCTGTGCATGTTGGAAAAGATCATCAGCGGCATTTCCGCGGGCGCGATCATGGGATGAGGGCGGCGGAACCCGCGCCGGAAAGAAGGGGAACCAATGACTGCATATGACATCGGGTTTGATATCGGCGGAACAAAATGCGCCGTTATCCTCGGCGACGATGACGGCCGCATCCTTTCGCGCGCTTCGTTTCCCACCCAGGCCTTGAGCGGCTGGCGGGAGGTTCTAACGAGGATGTGCGACGAGGCGGACGCGCTTTTACAGAATCGGGCGGTGCGCGCCGTGGGCGTCAGCTGCGGCGGGCCGCTGGATCAGCGGCGGGGTTTGATCCTATCGCCGCCGAACCTGCCCGGCTGGGATGCGGTGCCGGTAACGGATTTCATCCAAGAGCACATGAGGGCGCCCGCGTTTTTGCAAAATGACGCCAACGCCTGCGCGCTGGCCGAATGGCGCTACGGCGCGGCAAAGGGCACGCGGGACGCGATTTTCCTCACCTTCGGCACGGGCTTGGGCGCGGGGCTGATCCTGGACGGAAGGCTCTACGAGGGCGCCGGCGGCCTTGCGGGAGAGGTTGGTCACATCCGCTTGACGGAGGACGGCCCCATGGGCTACGGCAAGCACGGCTCCTTCGAGGGGTATTGCTCGGGCGGCGGCCTGAACCGGCTGGCGGCGCTGCGCATGGGCCGAGAAATCAGCGCGCAGGAGTTGGCGGAGCGCGCCGACGCTGGAGACGAGGACGCGCGGCGCGTCTATCAGGAGAGCGCCAGAATGCTTGGCAGAGGCCTTGCGATCCTGATTGACATTTTTAACCCGGAGCGCATCGTGATCGGCAGCGTTTTTGCGCGAGCAGAGAAGTATTTCCGGGAGGACATGGAGCGCGTTTTGCAAATGGAAGCGCTGCCCGACGCGCTGAAAAAGTGTCGCATCGTCGCCAGCGCTCTTGGCGACCGGCTGGGCGACGTGGCCGCGCTTGCCGTGGCGGCAAATGGCGCAACGAAATAGTATCGTAAAGATCAGGAACGTTCCGTCCATGAAGAAGTACTCCCTGAACGGCGAAAAGTTCGCCAGCAGCGAAAACGCGCTGATTGACCACCGATTCGAAGTGACCGGCCTTCTAAAGCCCGGCAAGAACACGCTGGCCGTTGATCTGCGCTCACCGATGCTCTGCGCCGCTTCAAAATCCGTGGATGCGTACTGCACCATTTGCCGGAACGAATTCCTGCGCCTGCGCAAGGCCCCGTCCTGCCATGGCTGGGACATCATGCCCCGCACGCTGTCCGCGGGCCTTTGGCGGGATGTGGACCTTGAAATCGAGGGAAACAATGAGTTTGACTCCCTGTTCCTGGCTACCCGCGCGCTGGAAAAGGACGCGGCCGTCGTCACCTGCGCCTTCCGTTTCAGGACGGACGCGCCGTGCTATGATGGCCTGTCCCTTCGCCTGACGGGCACCGTGGAGGGGGAACCCGGCTTCGTGGAGGAGCGATCCCTGCGCTTTGTGGCGGGCCGATTCGACTTCACTGTCAAAAACCCCAAGCTTTGGTGGCTGTACGGCTACGGACCGGCCAACGTCTATGATGTCCGGGCGGAGATCCTGCGGGGCGGCCGCGTCCTTGCGGCGCTGGATACCCAGCTTGGCATTCGCACCGTAAAGCTGGAGCGCACCGACATCACCGATTCTTATCAGAGCGAGTTCTACTTCCATGTCAACGGGGAGAAGATACTCTGCAAGGGCTCCGACTGGGTGCCCGCGGATGCGCTGCACGGTCGAGACGCTTCCCGCTACGAGCGGATGCTCTCATTGTGGACGGACACTGGCAGCAACATCCTCCGGTGCTGGGGCGGCAACGTCTATGAGGACCATCCGTTCTACGACTACTACGACCGCCACGGCATCATGATCTGGAAGCAGTCCCGCGCCCTATAGCCGCAACCACCACTTCTAGGGCGATGTGAGCGGCTGGTTTTTTACGCGCGCTGGGCGGCATTCGCGTGTCGCCGCGCCGCGCGGACGTTCGCCCGGCCTTCGTTCCGCAATTGCATGAGGTGCGCTGTGAGCATGAAACGCCTGCCGGAATGGTTCGGGTTTACTGGGAGAGGAACGACGGTGCGGTGACGCTTCAAGTCGCGGCGCCGGAAAATCTGGCGGGGAACATCATGCTGGAAGCGCTCTGGCGCTTTGAGGACGGCCGCAGTGAGCGGCCTTTGGAAAGCGGAAGCTGGTGGTGCGCCGAGCGCGGTTGACGGATGCTGAAGGTTGTGCCGTACGCGGCTGACGGATGCTCACGGCGCACTGGTTGCCGGAAACGTATGAGGAGCACAAGACTTTATTGATGATCTGTGGGACGCTCGAGAGGGCGTCCCGATTTACGTTAACAATACACCGCACGCGAGACTGGGACTTCAGCGCCATGCGTAGGGCAGACATCGCGGCTGGAGAAGCGGCGCGCCTGGCAAAGAATCCCTGGTTATTTTTCGGGAAAGCTGCTTGCACATATAGTAACTATATGATTTACTATGGTATCAAACAAAAAGCAACGCCTCCGGGCTGATGTACGGGAGGATTCATGGAGAAGAGACTGCTTGTCAGGAATGCCGCGGCCATCGTCACCTGCGACGCAAAGGATACCGTGTTTCGGGACGCGGATCTTCTGATTAAGGGCGGGCGAATCGTATCCATCGGTAAAAATCTCGAGGCAGGCGGTGCGGAAACGCTGGACGCTTCGGGAAAATTTGTGTATCCCGGCCTGATCAACACGCACCACCACTTCTTTCAGACCTTTGTTCGCAACCTCATCACCATCGATTACCCCAACATGCTGGTGGTGGAGTGGCTGGACAAGATTTATAGAGTCTTTCAGTTGGTCGATTCGGACGTGATCTATTATTCCAGTCTGACCGCGATGGCGGATCTGCTAAAGCACGGCTGCACTTGCGCGTTTGACCACCAGTACTGCTACACAAAGGCTACCGGCAAATCCCCCGTAGACCGGCAGATGGAGGCGGCGGAGAAGTTGGGCATCCGCTACCACGCGGGCCGCGGCGTGAATTCGCTTCCGCGGGAGTTGGGCTCGACCATGCCGGATAACATGGTGGAGACCACCGATGAATACCTGAAGGACTGCGAGCGGCTGATCGCGCTCTACCACGATCCGAATCCGCTCTCCATGCGGCAGATCGTGCTGGCCCCCTGCCAACCCATCAACAGCCACAGGGAGACGTTTACCGAAACCATCGCACTGGCCCGGTCAAAGGGTGTGCGCATGCACACGCACCTGGGCGAAGGTGAAAATCCCATCATGCTGGAGCGCACCGGCATGCGTACGCTGGACTGGTGCCAGGAGATCGGCTTCATCGGGCCCGACGTGTGGTATGCCCACGGCTGGGAACTGATGCCTGAAGAATTCCCGGTATTGGCCAGGACGGGTACGGGCATTTCCCACTGCCCGGCGCCTGCGGTGCTGGGCGGCTTTCCGATTCTGGATATCAAGCGGATGCAAAAGGAAGGCGTTCTGATCAGTCTGGGCTGCGACGGCTCCGCCACCAACGACAGTTCAAACCTTCTGGATTCGCTGCGCATGGCTTATCTGATGCAGGCGTTCCATTCCAAAACACGCGGCGGGGCGGCGTCCTCCTACGATATGCTCAAAACGGCCACCGTGAACGGCGCGAAGACGCTGGGCCGGGACGACCTTGGCTCCCTCGAAGCCGGAAAAGCCGCGGACCTTTTCATGGTGGACAGCGGCGCGCTGGAGCTGACTGGCACGCTGCACGATCCCGCGTCGCTGCTTGCCCGCGTGGGTGTGACCGGCCCCGTCTGGCTGACGATGGTGGGCGGCCGCGTGGTTTACAAGGATGGAACGCTTCAGAACGTGGACGAACAGGCGCTGGCGCACGCTGGGGAAGCGGTGTGCTCTCGCGTCCTGCGCGAAAACTCCGAAGCCTTTCATATATTCTGACCGGTAGGAAGAAGGAGGAAATCCTATGAAAAAGCGTCTGCGTGTCCTGGTTGCCCTGGCCCTCTCGGCGCTCGTCATCCTCTCTGGTGTCGCCGTCCAGGCGGAAGCCGCCCCGCTGAAGGTTGCGCTCATCCTTTCGGGTCCGGCGAACGATCAGGGCTGGAACGCCATCGCCGTCGCGGGTGTGAAGGCAGCGGAAGAGGAGTTCGGCATTGAGTCGGCCTATTCCGAAAACGTCAACATCGCCGACAGCGAAGCCGCGTACCGGGATTATGCCTCGCAGGGGTATAACCTGATCATCGGCCACGGTTTTCAGTTTGGCGAGCCCGCCGCAAACGTCTCCAAGGATTTCCCGGACCAGTACTTTATGGCCACCGAAGCCGCTTCCCAGAGCGACAACATGGCATCCTTTGTCATGAGCTGCGAACAGGGCGCGTACCTGATGGGCATGCTCTGCGCCGGGATGTCCACGTCCGGCACCATCGGCGTGGTGGGCGCGATGGAGCAGCCCTCCATCACCAAGGAGCTGGAAGCGTTCAAGCTGGGCGCAAAGGAAATCAAACCCGACATCAAGGTGCTGGAGATCTACATCAACAGCTATGTTGACGCGGCGCTGGGCAAGGAAGCCGCGATGAACATGATCGGCCAGGGCGCCGACGTCCTCTACCATGTGGCCAACCAGGCCGGTACCGGCGTCATTACCGCCGCGCAGGAAAAGGGCCTTCTCGCCTGCGGCAACTCCTACGATCAGAACTCCATCGCGCCGGAAACCGTCATGTGCTCCACCGTCTACAACATGACCAAGGTCATCACCACCGCGGTGGGCCGCGTCAAAGACGGCCAGTACAAGGGTGGCATCTACTACCTTGGCATGGCCGAGGGCGTGGTGGACATCGCGGGCTACAACGGCTTCGAAAGCAAAATCCCGCAGGAACTGAAGGACAAGATCGCCGCCAAGAAGCAGGCCATCATCTCCGGCGAGTTCCAGGTGCCGCGCATCGAAACCCCCACGAAGTAAACGGCCCTGTGTACTTTGGTCTGCCCGGCGGCGCAAACGCGCCCCGGGCAGGCGTTTATGCCAGTGTCAACAGAAATGCGCAATCGCGCCTCCGCGGCAGAGCGATTGATTATTGTCACCGGCACGATCGCACAGCGTTGGGAGAAATCCTTGGAGGAAGCATGAAGCTGCTGGAAATGAAGGGGATTGTAAAAACCTTCTGGGGCGAATACGCCAACGACCACGTGGACCTGGAAGTGGAGTCAGGTGAGATCCACGCGCTTTTGGGTGAAAACGGCGCAGGCAAGACCACGCTGATGAACCTTCTGTACGGGCTCTATCAGCCGGACGGAGGGGAGATCCGCTTCAAGGGCATGTCCGTCCAATTCCGTTCCCCGCTGGACGCCATTCACAGAGGCATCGGGATGGTACACCAGCACTTCATGCTGGTGCCAACGCTGACGGTCTCGGAAAATATCACGCTGGGGCTGCGGGAAAAGAACTACCCGTTCACGGACCGTGCTGCGACCGACCAGAGAATCGGGAAAATTGCCGAAGCGTTTGGGCTTGCGCTGGATCCGCGCGCGGCGGTTTCCCAGCTCTCGGTGGGCGAGCAGCAGCGGGTGGAGATCATGAAACTTCTGTACCGGAACGCGGAGCTTTTGATTCTGGATGAGCCCACCGCCGTCCTCACGCCGCAGGAGACCGACAGCCTGTTTGACGTCCTGAAAAGTCTGTGCCGCCGCGGCTGCGCCGTCATTCTGATCACCCACCGTATTCCGGAGGTGATGCGCGTCGCGGACCGTGTGACCGTGCTCCGGGACGGTCGGAAGATCATCACGGCGCCCATCGGGGCATTGGACGAGGAAACGCTCGCCCGGCACATGATCGGGCGACCGCTGGCGCCGGCCGAACGGGGCGCGGCGGTTTCGTTCGCAGGCAGCGGGCTGACGCTTCGGAACGTGTCTTTGAGCGAGCGCGGCCTTCCAAAGCTTCGGGGAATCTCGCTGGACGTTCGCGCCGGGGAGATTTTCGGCATCGCCGGGGTGGACGGCAACGGTCAGAAGGAGCTTGCCGAGGTGATCACGGGCATCCGCAGGCAGGACGAGGGGACAATTGCGCTCCACGATCGGCCGCTGGACGGCTTGAACGTCGAAGCCAGAAGGCGCGCGGGCGTCGCTTACATCCCCGATGACCGGCACCGGGATGCTCTGGTTATGGATATGGACCTCACCGACAACATGCTGCTCCGGTTCAATTCGGACCGGCGCTTCCGGAAGTACGGGTTGCTCGACACCCAGGCCGCAAAGGTGAAAACCGCGCGCAGCGTGGAGGAATATGGGATCAAAGCCCACACAGTCGGCACGCAGGTGCGCACCCTTTCGGGCGGCAACCAACAGAAGCTGATCCTGGCGCGGGAACTTTCGGACGCGCCGAAGCTGATCGTCGCCTGCCAGCCAACCCGGGGACTGGACGTGGGCGCGGCGGAGTTTGTGCAGAAACAGCTGCTTCAATGCAAGGCGCAGGGCGCGGCGGTACTGCTGGTTTCCGCGGACCTCGACGAGATCCGGGTGCTCTCGGACCGGTTCGCGGTGCTGCACGGCGGGCAGGTTATGGGCGTGGTGGAAAGCGGCGAGGCGGTTGATTTGACGGAGGTCGGCCTGATGATGGCGGGGAGGACCGCCGGAGCGGAGAGGGGGCGCGGGGCATGAGCAAGCGCTGGAGGAAGATGGCGTCCTATGCGTCCATCGCGGGCATCGCGACGGTCGTCGCCCTTTTGTTCATCACGCTGTCGGGCAGCGTGATGGGAAAGGCGTTTCCCGGCTTCGCGCGGGGACTGTTCGGTTCGGCGTATTCTGCGGCGGAGGTCTTTGTGAAGGCCACGCCGCTGATCCTGGTGGGCTTGGGTGTCGCGGTAGGCTTCCGCAGCGGCTTTACAAACATCGGCGCGGAGGGGCAGCTCTACATGGGCGCGATCGCGACGACGTTTATCGCCACCCGTATTCCGGGGCTCCCCGTTTACGTGATGATCCCGCTGTGCATGCTGGCCGCCGCGCTGTTCGGCGGACTGTGGGCGCTGATCCCCGGCTTTCTCAAGGCCAGATACGGAATTTCCGAAGTCATCAACACCATCATGTTCAACTACATCGGCCTGGGCATCACGGGCGTTCTGGTACAGACGGTGCTCAAAGACCCGGCGAGCTATTTCCCCGTCTCCCCGACGATCCCAGACGCGGCCTTCCTGCCGGTGATTGTGCCCAAGACGCGGCTGCACGCGGGGCTTTATCTGGCGCTGGGCGCGGCGGTGCTTGTTTACATCCTCATGTTCCGCACGCCCCAAGGTTTTCGCATGCGGGCGGTAGGCCTGAACCCGCGCGCCTGCCAGTGTATGGGCATTTCAGTCTATCGCAGCATCGTGTTCTCGTCGCTGATCAGCGGCGGGCTTGCGGGCCTTGCGGGCATGTGCGAGGTCGCGGGGCTTCAGCATCGGCTGCTGGAGGGCATTTCCCCCGGCTACGGGTATCTGGCGATCATCGTGGCGCTGCTCGGCGGGAATTCTCCGCTGGGCGTCGTGATCGCGGCGGTGGGCGTGGCGGCGCTGCAGGTGGGCTCCTTGTCCATGCAGCGGGCGGCCAGTGTGCCTTCTTCGATCGCCTCCATCATCATGGGCACGGTGGTGCTTTTGATCCTGGCCCGCAAAACGCTGTTTGCCGGGCTGCTGAAGGGGAAGGGGGAATAGCCGCATGGACTGGATCGTCCCAACCATCACAAGCTTTCTGGCCGCAGCCGTCCGCGTGGCGACGCCGCTGACATTTGCGGGCATTGGCGAGGCCTTCTCGGAGCGAGCGGGCATCATCAACATCGGCGTCGAGGCCATCATGCTGTCGGGCGCGTTTGCTGCGTTCATGGCTACGTCCGCAACCGGCAGCATCCTCCTGGGCGTCGCCGCGGGCATACTGGGCGGCGTGTGCGTGAGCATGCTGCATGGGGTTCTGAGCATCCGCTGCCGCGCAAACCAGAACATCGCAGGGCTGGCGCTGAACATCCTCGTGCTGGGGCTCACCAGCTTCCTGTTCATGAAGGCATTCGGGCAGACGACGGTGCTGCCCACCTGCAAGCTGGCGCCGCAGTTCGCAATCCCGCTGCTTTCACAGATCCCGGTGCTGGGCCCGGCGCTGTTTTCCCAGAGCGGATTCGAGTACACGCTGTATCTCGTCGTGATGGCTGCTACGGTGGTTTTTTACAGGACGGAATGGGGCACCACGCTGACCGCCGTGGGCGAACACCCGCGGGCGGCGGACACCGCGGGGCTGAATGTTCAGAAAATCCGTTACCTCGCCTGCCTGATCAACGGCATTCTGGGGGGCTTGGGCGGCGCGTACATCACCATCGCGCAGCTGGGCTTTTTCATGGAGGACGTGAACGCGGGCAGGGGATACATCGCGCTGGTGGCGGTGATCCTGGGCAGACGGAATCCTGCGGGCATCTTCGCGTCGGCGCTGGTCATCGGCCTTGCGCAGGCGCTGCAACTGCAGCTGCAGACGCTGCGCATCGGCATCCCCTCGCAGGCGTTCTCCATGCTGCCGTATGTGGCGGCGGTGGTCGTACTGCTCTTCTCCATCGGCAAGGGGCGGGACCCCGTGGCGCTTGGTGTGCCCTACGAGCGCGACAAGCGCTGAGGCCGCTGCGTTTTTGAAAAAAGGAAGGGATTCACCTGTGAAGGAGTATTACTCGGTCGGCGAATTCAGCGCCATGTTCGGGCTGAACAAGCAGACGCTGCAGTATTATGACACCATTGGCCTGTTTCAGCCGGTGGGCCGCGATCCTGTGAACGGACGCCGCTGCTATGCGTTTGATCAGGTGTACAAGCTGGCCTCCATCCGGTACATGCGGCGGCTCGGCTATTCGCTGGAGCAGATCGAAGGCTATATGGCCTCCCGCGAGGTGGGCTTCACATTGGACCACCTGAAGGAACGGTCAAAGGTGCTCCGGAGTCAGTGGGAAGAACTGCTGGCGATTGAAACAGTCATCCAGCGCAAGATTCAATACGTCGAAAAGGCGATGTCCGAGATCACCGACATCGATGCCGTGGCGGTGCGTCATTTTCCGGCGCGAAATTTCATTCCCATCGGCGTGGAAGAGCGGCTGTACCACCACGATTCCTTTTACTTCTATCCGACCATTGCCTTTTACCGGGGGGAAGAGGAAAAGTACTTCGGCGCGTATCTGTATGACGATGAGCAGGGGCTGGCGCTCCCCTCCGTCAAGCAGGCGATCGTGCAGCAGCTTCCTGCCGGGGAGTATCTGTGCTGCTACCACAAGGGCCCCTATGAGGCGGTTCCGGAAAGCATGCGGCGCATGCGGTCCTCCCGTCCGGACCTGGCGCTGTCCCCGCTGACGACCAATTTCAACATCGTCGACCAGTTTGTCGAGAAGAACAGCGACAACTACATCACCCACATGCAGGTGCAGGTGCTGGAGTCGCCCGGCCTGGAGAAGGCCGATTCGTAAACATGCCTAGAGGCCCGCCGATTATCGCGCATGCTTCGGGCGATCAACAAAGCGCCGATCAGATATATCAAAACGACGTGCCAGCCGCCCTTATGCTTACGCTCTCTTCTTCCCATCCTGCTCACGCGCTTCTCTTGTCGAATGACTGCGCCCCGAAGGGGTTTCTATCGAGAAATATAGCACAAATACCCGCAGTGGTGGCTTTTTAATCGTGAATACGGTATAATGTGATCGTCAGGGGGACGATGTTCCGGCGCAAGGCGCTTTCCGGAATGAAAGAAAACCTTCACAACGGGAGTGCTGGGATGTTTCTGAAGAGAAGACATCAGTATATTCTGAAATTTGCCGCCTCGTCCATGATCGGTTTTGTTGCCGATTACGCGTTGTACGGCCTTTTTGTCGTATTGACAAAGGGCTTTGGAGGTTTGAGCGTTCCGCTGTCCAACGTCGTGGCCCGCGTACTGAGCGCAACCCTGAATTTCTGGATCAATAAGCGCTTCGTCTTCCGCAGCGAGGATCAGGCGCTGAAGGCCGGGGCAAAATACGCCTTGCTTGCGACGTGCGTGCTTGCGGGCAACACGGCGCTGCTCAGCGTCCTGGTGCGGTTGGGGATGGACAAATACGCGGCGAAACTTCTGACGGAGGTCTCATTCTTTTTGACCAGCTGGTTTGTGCAGAAGGTGTTCGTCTTCAAAAAGCGTGCGCCCGTTGATCCGGAGGACGCGGCGGAACGCCCGGATGATACGGCGGAGGAATGAGATGACGGGATGGAACGCGGCGCTCGACTGGAATTTGCTCGGCTGGATACACGACCATTTTTCTTCCGGATTCTGGGATGTGGTGATGCTTGGCGCATCCTGGATCGGAAACTACGCGATTATTTGGGTTTTTGCAGCCTGTTTATTGCTGTATTCGAAACGGACGCGCTGGCAGGGAATTGCGCTGCTCGCGGCGCTGATTACCGGATTTCTGATTGGAAATGTGCTGATGAAACCGCTGTTCGCACGGATTCGTCCGAGTTGGCCCTATGACGCCCCGGCGCTCCTGTTTCCCGCCCCGGTGGACTATTCGTTTCCGTCGGGTCATGCACTCTCTTCATTTTCCGCCGCACTGGTTCTGACCCGGACAAATAAAAAGTTCGGCTGGTTTGCCCTTCCGCTGGCTATCCTGATTGCCTTGTCCAGACTGTACCTCTACGCGCATTTCCCGAGCGATGTGCTCGTGGGATCGATCATCGGATCGGTCAACGGCGCGTGTGTGTATTCAATCGGAAAGAGACTCGCCGGTCGCGCGCGGTCAAAGGTTGACTAGAATCGGCTTTTGCGAGAATTCTGACGCGCCTATTTGGGCACGCCTTTTTTGCGGAATTATTACAGGCGCGGGAAGAAAAATTTCATTTTGTAAGATGGGAAAATTCGGCATCGAATCGCCTGCCGGCGGTGTCTATATGTGTGAATGTTTGATTGGTTTCCTTTTTGGCTGCAGGCTGGCCCGGGCCGCAGGCCGAGGGACCGTATGATTTACATTCTGCAGCGCGTTTGATTCAAACCGGAAAGGGGAACCCGAATTTGATCACGCAGAGCCAGAGACGGCGCACCGCGAAATACCGCAGAACGGAAGCGGCCAGGGGATTCTGGAGTCTGATCAAAATGTCGCTGGTCGTGGCGGCAATCGTGGCGATCGCCATCCTTTGGATTCGGCGTTCGTCAACGCCCAGTACATTCCTGAACGGCGTCTACGTTAACGGTGTTTCGCTGGGCGGAATGTCGTATGCCGACGGGTATCAGAAGGTCAAGGGCCTTGCCGCTCAGCGCATCAACGAAAACGCCATCCGCGTTTCCTGCGGCGAGAAAGAATGGACATTGACGCCTTCCATGCTGAGCGCTTCGATGGACGTGGAATCGCAACTGGCGCTGGCGTGGAATTTCGGCCATACCGGAAGCTACGCCCAGAAGCGTTCACAGCAGGATTATCTGAAGGATCATACCGCGGCGTTCAACAGCGGGTTGAATTATGACGAGGCAAAGCTGGATCAGTTTATCGCGGAAATCAAGGCGGAGATCGACATACCGCCGGTCGACGCGACGATTCTGGTGGGGAAGAACGACAAGCTCACCGTGACGGATTCCGCGGACGGGCAGGCAGTGGACGGGAACGCCCTCCGGGAGGCGCTTTCCAAGGTGATCGTCGAGGGGTCCGCGCCTGAAATCCAACTGGTACCGCAGGCGGTGAAGCCGAGCATCCCTTCGGAGGAACTCCGTAAGAACACGGAGCAGATCGCAATCTGTACCACCACCACAAAAACTTCCTCCAGCAACCGCACCTGGAACATCCGCCGGGCGCTAGCCCCGTTCAACGGCTTCGCGGTGCACCCGGGAGAGACCATATCGGTCAATCAGGTGATTGGGAAGCGCACGGTTGATAACAAATTCCGTGAAGCACCGGAGTTCGCGGGGACCAACGTGCAGATGGGCGTCGGCGGCGGCGTATGTCAGGCGTCCAGTACGCTCTATAAGGCTCTGCTGACCGCTGGAATGACGGTGGAGGAGCGCTGGCAGCACAACATGAAGGTTTCCTACATTGATCCAAGCTTGGACGCTACCATCAACAATGACGACAAGGATCTTGTGTTTACCAACAACCGGGACAGCACCATCTACATCTACACCAGCGTAAACGACGAACACGCTCAGGTCCGAATCTATGGAAAGCGCACGGAGTATAAAATCGTGCCCGTCAGCGAAATCATACAGAAAGATATCCCGGCAAAAAGCATCCGGAAAAAGAAGGATACATCCGGCAAACACGCCTATTATACCGATGATAAGGTGCTGGAAAGCGAAGGGAAGCCCGGACTGCGCTCGCGGGCGTTGCTCTATTATTACGATTGGAATACCGGCGAGCAGGCCAAGGAACCGGATGAATTGCATGTGGACTACTATTTTCCGCTGCCCCCGGTCTACTGGGTGGGCGTGCATGAGCGGGAGGATGCGGCGTTGCCCTAATACGATCTGGATACCAAAAGAGCGATCCGGGTGTGCGTTCAGTGCGCACACCCGGATCGATGCGTTCGTTTTGGTGGTACAGGGCTCGGAGGGACGCCGGCTTCGGTGGGGGGCAATCCCGGATTTTGTGTAAAGTCGAAAAGCTGGGCAAAACGCAGTTTCCGATAGCTCGTAGGATGAGGCGGAAGCAGGGTTCTGCTTACCCGCCTTGACTGCACGGTAGCATAACCCGGGCGGCCTTGTCAAGGGCGGACGCGAAAGCGGTCGCTCACCTGCCCTTGAATGGACGACCGGGGTATGCCACCCGGAGCCTTGTCAGGGCAATCGTTCGGCGAAGAAGATCTCAAGCTGCGAGTGGATCAGGCCCCAATCCTGCCGTCTGCCGGTCCACTTTTTCGTGATGTCCATCGTCGCAAGGTACAGCTTTTCAGGAGGCTGTCGTCGGTCGGGAAGATGGGTTTGGCTTTCGTGACCTTTCGGAGCTGGCGGTTGAAGCCCTCAATGGCGTTGGTCGTGTAGATGATCCTTCGGATCTCGCTGGGGTACTTGAAATTTTTGTCGGGCACCACCAGCGTTGTGACCTCCACATGGCAGTTTCCCGTGAGCCGCGTGATGAACCGCTTGACGGTTTCAAGGTCCCCGCCCACCCAGTCGTAGTAGTTCTGTGTGAAGCCCTTTAAATCGATGTTTGCCGCGTCAATCAGCGGGATGAGATCATCAAGCGGCTCCAGGCAGAAGCGGCCGTTGGTAACCAGCACGTTTCACATGCCCCGCGCGCGAATTTCCGCCGCGCAGTCCCGAACGAACTCGTAGCCTATCAGCGGCTCGTTGCAGGTGTAGGCCAGGCCGATGTTGCCCTTCGGGCGGAGGGATTCGGCCAGGTCCGCAAGTTCCTTCGGGCTCGCTTTCTGTCCGCCACCCGGCTCGGACATCGAAATCTCGTGATTCTGGCAGAAGGGGCAGCGCAGGTTGCAGCCCAAACTGCCGACGGACAATACCGTGCCGCCCGGATGGAAATGCCGGAGCGGCTTTTTCTCAATAGGGTCCAGCGCCAGCGAGGAGATATCGCCGTAGTTCAGGTAGGTTTTCCCGCCTTCGCCGCCCCGGGCGCGGCAGAAGCCGACGCTGCCATCGGACAGAAGGAAGTGGCGTGGGCAGACGGGACAGGGCATTCCTCGGGGCGCGCCGTCCAGACGCGCTTTGGCTCCTGAAGGTCTTTTTCAAGGCTTAGGAGCGGCGTCATTTGTAGCGTACCACCTGAAAGCGCTCCAGTGTTACCGGTTCCCGTTCGCCGATGCCCGCCTTGCGGCGGGCGATTGCGACCTGTTGGTCCACGCTGTCGACGCCCTCCAGCATCGGGAGCAAAAGTCCCCGCTTCCGCCCGCTGGAGACAATCACGCCGTACTTCGAAGGATCAAGCGACAGAAGATCCGTTTGTTCCGGTGCGCCCAGCACATCCACGCTGTAGGTCAGCTCGTCCAATTCATCCGCTTCCACCGGATCGAACCTCGGGTCCTCCCGCCCAGCGGATACGGCGTTTTGGAGCACTTCCTGCGCAATGGAACCCGTCACGGGCAGGATGGTGCCGATGCAGCCCCTGAGATGTCCGTATTTCTTCAGCGATACGAACGTACCGGCGCGCGTTTTCGTCATCCAGTCGGGAAGCCCCTCCGGAAGCGCCGCGCGTTTGCCGGTTTTGACGACGGTCTCCAGCGCCAGCCGCGCCAGCCGCACAATCGGGCTTTCGCCTGCCTTGATCTCCGAAAGACGCGCGTTTTCCGCATGGAGGAAGGCCTCGCCGAATCGGCGGGTTTCGTCCGGGCCGACCGGATCAAACGCGGCGACCGCGTAACCGACGCCAAACGGCCCTTCGTGGGATAAAAGCGCCGCTTTCACGCAGAGGCCGTCCAGTGCGCCCGCAAGAATCTGGAAGCTCCCGGTGCCGCAGGCAGCGGCCGATTCGTTCAGATCCGGGGGGATCGAGAGGAAATCCAAAAAATCGCCTTGCGCCATGGCGCGGGTGATGCGCTCGTCGTACACCGGCCCTTCCGGCGTGTAGCCGTAGGGGCCGTCCTCGGCCAGCTTGTGGGAGAGATCGCCGCTGGCCAAAAGGATCGCCCTGCGGCCCAGTGCGTCAACCGCGCGCGCGATCGCCTGGCCCAGCCGGTAATGGGATAGCGGAGAAAGCCCCGACAGGCCAATTCGGACGATCTGCGCCTCTGGGCATGTGGAGCGGAGCATTATGAGCGGCACAAAGGTGCCGTGGTCCAATGTCCGGTCGCGCTCTCCGTTTGTCCCCGCCGGGATGCCGCCGCCGGTCGCTTCCTTCGCGATGCGCTGAGCCAGCGCCTGATCGTATGCGACGGTCAGACGGGCTTCCGGCGCGCCGAAGCGCGCCATGTCCCCGGTTGCACCCGCGCCGGGAGAGATGTGAAAGTAATCCGCATAGGATGTGGCGTGGGAGGAGACAACCACGACCGTCTCCGGGTCAAGCGCACGAATCCGCTCCGCGCAGGCCTGAAACGCCCGGATGGTCGCGGAAAGCGCCTGTTCCCGGCCATGCCCCACTTCCGGCAGAATCACCGGCGGATGCGGCAGGATGAATGCGCCTAAAATGGGCATGCGAATCCTCCTTTCGTTCGTAAAAGGCCCGCGCACGGCATGGGCGGACCCCAGACGATCAAATAACTCTCGTACTGCTATACTCGCTTCCGACGACCTGCGCGCCGGAAGCGTGTTTCCACCATCAATGCGCACACTGGTGGTGGAAACAGCACCTGAAGTCAGTGCGCCGCCCGGAAATCCGGCAGGATTTCAGGCGCATGCAGACGCTTCCTTTCGCATTAAAAAATCCGCAGGATTTTTTAATGCTCTGAGGCCCGCGCACGGCATGCGCGGGCCCTGTTTTCAAAGGATCTCCACCTGTATTCCCTTCAATACCCTGATCGCGGCGTCGTGCAGGGTGGGATCGAAACTTGCGGTCAGGTTCCCGTCCACGGACACCTTCGCCTCCGGATACCGGCTCTTGAGCAGCACCGCGTTGGACAGTACACAGATGTTTGACACCAGCCCGACCATCTCGATCGATTCCACTTCTTTGGGATCGGGCAGCGTCAGCAGTTGTTCCGGCGACATGCCGAAGGCGATTTTATCGATGCCGGTCGCCCCGATTTTTTCCAGCGCCTTTCCAGTTTTGCCATACACCTGCCAGCCGTCCGAACCCTTCAGACAGTGCGCCACGGGCAGATTTCGACCTTCCTGGGTTGAGAGGTACGCCGGCGCATGGGTATCCCGCGTGAAGTAGACGAGTCCGGGACCATAGGCGTAAATTCTTTGGGCGATGCCATCATCCAACGTTTCCGCACCGGGGAAGCCCAGCGCGCCCGAGACAAAATCCACCTGATAGTCGATCACAAACAGAAGCTTTTTCATGGAGCCGCTCCTTTTCCTTATCTGCCGCGAAGGCGCTTTTCAAGGACCCGGTGCCCCGGCAGAAACCGTTCGATCAGTGCGTGAAATTCCCGCCCGTGGTTTTTGTGGCGGATGTGGGCCAGTTCGTGCACCACCACGTAGTCGATCAGATCGTCCTCCCGCTGCAGAAGCCTGCAGGAAAAGCTGATCGCGTCTTTCGCGCTGCAACTGCCAAAACGGGTGCGCGCCCGGGTAATGGTGATGTGGGTGGGCATGAGGCCCATCCGCCCGCCCCACAGGCGCACCTTTTCGGGAAGTACCTGATGCGCCGAACGGATCAGAGCCTTGATTTCTTCCGACGACGGCTCCGCGATCAGCGGGCGGGCCAGCATTCGCGCCCGGTGGCGCTCGATCCAGCCTGCCTTGCCTGAAACAAACCGCTCGATCTCCCGCTGGGAGAGGCGCATGGGGGCGCGCACGGTCAGAGAAAGATCCGGCGCGAGTTCCAGCGCGATCGTGCGGCGGGCGGAGCGGATCACGCGATAGTTCAAATTTTTCATGTGGTACTATTCGACCTTTGGCACTATAGTTCCTGCTCAGTGCGGGCGATGATGTCATCTTGGGTGGTGCGGGACAGCGAACTGAAGAACGCGCTGTAGCCCGCGACACGCACGATCAGATCCCGGTATTTCTCCGGGCGCGCCTGCGCGTCCAGCAGCGTTTCGCGGCTGACCACATTGTACTGCACGTGGAAACCGTCGAGCCGGTTGAAAAACGCGCGGATCAGAAGAATCATCTTTTCGCGGTTTTCAGCGCGCGCCAGCATGTCGGGCGTCACTTTCTGGTTGAGCAGAACGCCGCCGGTGATCGCGCGGGTGGGGAGCTTTGCCACCGACCGGAACACCGCCGTGGGGCCGTTCCGGTCCATGCCGTGGGCGGGGGAGCAGCCCTCCGCCAGCGGTTCGCCGGAAAGGCGGCCGTCGGGCGTCGCAGGCGTGGAAGCGCCCTGGGGCACATTGGCGGAGATCGAACTGGTACCTGCGTAATACGTCCCGCCGATCGGCCCGCGGCCATACCGGGTGTTGTGCAGCCCCTTGATCTCGTCGATGTAGGAGGCGTAGGCATCCCGGATCAGAAGGTCCGGATAATCGTCGTCGTTGCCGTATTTGGGCGCGTCCAGCAAAAGCTTCCGGATGCGCGCGCCCTCCTCGCCCTCAAAGTCCGTGGTCAGCGCATTCCAGAGCCGGTCGGGGGAGGCGGTCTTGTCCTCAAACACGACTTTTTTTACGGCGGCCAATGAATCCGCGAGGTTCGCGATGCCCACCTGCAAATCGCTGATGAAGTCGTACACCGCGCCGCCCTGTTTCAGATTCAATCCGCGTCCGATGCAATCGTCGCACAGAGCGCTTAAAAGGATGTCGGCGGTCTCCTGCTCCAGCGCCAGATCGCAGCAGGTATCGATCACCACCGCCTGCCGGGCCAGATCCCGGATGCAGCCGTCCCAGGCGGCCATGAGCTGGGAGAATTCCGTCATATCCCGGAAATGTCCCATGCCCACCCAGGCGCGCTTGCCGCTGGCGGGGTCGATGCCGTCGTTCATCGCGATGAGCAGCGTTTTGGGGAAATTGATGAAGCTCATGCCGGTGCAGCGGTAGCCCCATTTGCCGGGCACCGCCACCTCCACGCAGCCGATGGCGCTGTAGTTTTGCGCATCCTCCGGCTTCACGCCCTTTTCAATCAAGCTGGGGATGATGACTTCGTCACTGTTGAAGGCGGGCATCCCGATGCCCAGCCGGATCAGATCTACGCAGCGGTGCATGAAGGCGTCGCTCAGGCCCCGGTGATAGCGCACCGTCAGGTTGGGCTGCGGCAGACGCACCTGCGCCACACTGTCCAGGATGATGTCCGAGAACTCGTTCACCGCGTCCCAGCCGTCCGTCGTCTGGCCGCCGATGGTCACATTCTGGTACAGGGGGCTGCCCGCCGAGAAACGGGTATGGCTCCAGGGGCGGATTTTGTTGATGGACAGGGTTTTAAGCCACAGGTTGACCATCAGTTCCGTCGCCTGTTCCCGGGTGACGCGGCCCGCCTCCAGATCCCGCTTGTAGAAGGGGTATAAATACTGATCCATCCGCCCATAGGACAGCGAGTGGCCGTTGGATTCAATCTGCAGCGCGCAGTGCACCAGCCAGACGCTTTGCACCGCTTCACGAAGTGTTTCCGCAGGCCCCGCGGGCACCTTACGCAGAATGCGCGCCATTTCATGCAGTTCTTCGGCCCGGACAGGCGCTTCGACGGCCGCCATCCGTTCCGCGAGGGCGGCGTATCGATCCGCAAAGGCCAGCGTCGCGTCGATGGCGATTGCAATGCCTTGGTAGAAGTGGTATTTCCCGATGTTCTTGGCTTCGGTCAGGTTCAGCGCCTCCAGCCTTGTTTGCGCCCGGGATTTGAAATCCACAAGACCTTTTTCCAGAAGAAGCGCGTAGTCAGCCGCGATGTGGGCGTCGCCCGAGGTGATGTTGCCCTCCGCCTTGATGACGCCAATGTCGTAGAGCAGCCGCGCCCGCTCTGGCATCATTGCAAGGCCCTTGTCCTTCAGCGTATTTTTACTCCAGAACGGCGCAATCGCCCGGAGGCGCGTCTTATCCTCTTCCGCGATCAGGAAGCGGTCGCCGTCCCGCTTGTTCAGGTCGTCCAGTTCGTCGATCAGCCAGTCAAAGGCATACTCCGGGAACACCGGCGCGGCGCGGTTGGCGGAAGCCTGATTGCCGCAGAGCAGCGTTTCCGGCTCGATGTAGAGAGTCATGCCGGAGAGCACGCGCTGGAGCATCCGGGCACGCCGGATGGGAAGCGGTTGGGCGCGGTGCTCGCGTTCCGATTCGGTGGCGAGCACTGCGCGCTCGGCGCAGACGCGGGGCAGGGTGGAGAGCATTTCTTCGCGGTAGCGGGCCATGCGCTTTGAAGGGATGCCAAATTCGCTCATAATCATTTACCTCAGCAGTTCCATCGCGCCGACAATGCCAAAATCCTCGGTCAGCTCGGCATTTTTGAAGTAGACAGGCAGGCTGCTCTGATTGTAGGCGTCAAACTGCGCGCGCACCGCTGGGAACAGCCGGTCGCCGAATTTCAGAAGGCCGCCGCCGAACACAAAGCAGTTGATGTTGAAGGTCACATACAGGTTGTACAGCCACACCGCCATATATCTGGCCATCTGCGCTACTGCCCAGCGGGACAGCGGGTCGTTCAGGTCGTACCCTTCCTGGATGTGGCGGGCGGTGATGCGGGACGCGTCCCCGGCCAGTTCCGGCAGGATGGACCGCTCGCCCTCTTCCAGCTTTTGCTGTACATGTTTCACGATCATCGAGCCGGACACGTAAGACATCAGGCACCCTCTGTTGCCGCAGCCGCACAGGATGCCTTCGCCCGGCGTAATAATGGCATGGCCCGTCTCGCCCGCCCAGCCGTAGCTGCCCCGGAAAAGCCTGCCATCGATGATCACGGCGGATGATATGCCGGTGGATACCGGGCAGTAGAGCATGCTGGAAAAGCCGCGGCCCGCGCCGTGCCGGTGCTCGGCAAGCGCCGCCGCCTGCGCGTCGTTGGCCAGCGCCACGGGAAGCCCCAGTTTGGCCGACAAGTAGTCTCTGGCCGGGAAGTCGTTCAGGCAGGTGAGGTTTACAGTCTTGACGATGCGCCCCTCGTCGTACTTCACGTAGGAAGGCACGCCGACGCCGACACCTAGAAGGTCGGTCTTGGTTACGGCGTTGTCCGCCGCCAACTGGAGGGCCTCCAACGCGATCCGGTCGAAGAACGGTTCCGGCGGGCAGGTGGAATCCGACGGGTGCGCGCGCTTTGCGACCAGATTCGCGCTATCGTCAAACAGTCCGTAGGCGATCTTGGTGCCGCCCACATCAATGCCGATGGAGAACTTCCCCATATGTCCGCTCCTTCACGCTTTGATAACCTCGACGCCATGCGATGCGAGAATGGTTTGCGCCCCTTCCGGAATGCCGCCGTCGGTAATCACGGTAGAGACTTCCGAAAAGGCCATCTGGGCCACCACGCCCTGGCGGGAGAATTTCGACGAATCGGTCAGGATGACAGCCTGCCTGGCCCGCGCGCGCATGGCGCGCACCGCCTCGGTGCGCATCAGGTCTCCGCCCATGAAGCCGTACTCCGGGGCGAAGCCGTCTGTGCCCAGAAACAGCTTGTCAACGAAGAATGCTTCCGCGCACTGACGGGTCAGCGGCCCCACCATCACCTGACTTCGGGGCTGATAGTCGCCGCCCAGCAGCACCACCCGAGGCCGGGACGCGTCCCGGATGTATCCGGCGAGAAAAGCGGAATTGGTGACAATCGTCACATCCCGCCTCGCACCGGCCAACGTTTCCGCCAACAGCGCGCAGCAGGAGCCGGATTCGATCATCACCGTCTCGCCCGGCGCGACCCGCTCCACCGCCGCCAGCGCAATGCGCTTCTTGACGTCGTATTGATAGGCAAGCCTCGCGGAAACGTCGTCCGCGGAACCGATCGACGCAAATCCGTGGGCCCGGCGTACCAACCCCAGTTCTTCCAGCGTGATCAGGTCCTTGCGCACCGTCACCTGGGAGACGCCCAGCTTTTCCGCCAGAACCGTCACCTCGGCCCGTCCGTCTTCCGTGAGCGCTTCCAGAATGCGTTTGTGCCGTTCGATCACCGCCGCACCTTCCTTCTTCTGTTCGGATTATACCAGTGCGAGGTTGCGTTTGTCAACCGATACGCTTTCGAATGAAAGATAATTTCCCGCGGACGGACACGGATGGCTTTACAGCCGCGCGCAAGCGTGGTATAGTTGGGCCGAGGTGAGGCGGTCATGGCGGAGGGAATCCTGTTCAACATTCAGCGCTTCAGTCTGCACGACGGGCCGGGCATCCGGACGGTGGTGTTTCTGAAGGGGTGTCCGCTGCGCTGCCGCTGGTGCGCCAATCCGGAGAGCCAGAGCGCCGTGCCCGAAACGGCGGAGGACGGCACGGTCTATGGCGAACGGGCGGGGGATGAAGCCGTCTGGGCGAAGGCCGAAAGGGATATTCCGTTTTATGAGGAATCTGGCGGCGGGCTGACGCTGTCCGGCGGCGAGCCGCTGATGCAGGCCGCGTTTTCGGAGGCGCTTCTGAAGCGGGCGAAAGCCGCCAGTATTCATACCGCGGTGGAAACCTCCGGCGCGGTCCCTTGGGCGAACTTGGAGCGTCTTATGCCGCTTGTGGATCTGTGGCTCTTTGATGTGAAACACCATGACGCCGAGATTCACCGGCAGGGGACGGGGGAGGAGAACGGGCGGATACTAACAAACCTGGCTTCTCTCGTGCGGTCCGGCGCGGAGGTGGTGGCGCGCATCCCGATGATCCCTGGCTACAACGATTCCTGGGAGGACGCGGAAGCGTTTTCCGTATTGCTGGCGCATCTTGGCATCCGTCGGGCGGACCTTCTGCCGTTTCATCAGTTGGGCGAGAAAAAGTATCATTCACTCGGCATGGCATATAAGCTGGAGGGCGTAAAGCCACTGCGCGCAGAGGCGCTGGAACCATACCGGGATGCGTTTACCCGGCGCGGAATCGACGCCCGCCTGTAACACTTTGTGCATCTTTACCGGAACAAGCGTGTTTCCGGAAACGTTTTATGGTATGCTGGGGTCGAAAAACGCGTAAGCCGTAGCGGCCTGCGCGATCATTGGAGGCTTTGGCATGGCGATGAAATGGGCCCTGATTGGCTATGGCGGAATGGGCGAATGGCATGTGGGCAAGATCCAAACGATGCCGGAGTTTGAAATTGTCGGCATATATGATGTGAAACCCGATAGGATTCAGGCGGCCCGGGATGCGGGACTTACTGCTTACGAATCGCTGGAGGCGCTGTTGGCGGATGAGTCCATCGAGCTGGTAACCCTTGCGATCCCCAACGACCTGCACGTGGATGTGGCGGTCCGCGCGATGCATGCGGGTAAGCACGTGGTCTGCGAGAAGCCCGTAGCGCTCTCAAGCCGCGAACTGCAGCGGATGATCGACGCTTCCCGCGACACCGGCAAGCTTTTCACCGTCCATCAGAACCGCCGCTGGGACGAGGACTTTCTGATCGTCAAAAAGCTCTTTCGGGAAGGCGCGCTGGGCCGGACGTTCAACATTGAGTCCCGTGTACATGGCTCCCGCGGCGTGCCGGGCGACTGGCGCAATACGTACCGGCAAGGCGGCGGCATGATCCTTGACTGGGGCGTGCACCTGCTGGATCAGATGCTGAACATGGTGGAGGAGGACGTGAGCTCTACCTTCTGCACCGTCTCCCACGTGACCAACGACGAAGTGGACGACGGCTTCAAGACCATCCTGACCTTTGAAAGCGGCCTGACCGCCCATGTGGAGGTCGGCACCAGCAACTTTGCGAGCCTCCCGCGCTGGTATATGCAGGGCGAAAATGGCACAGCCATCGTGGAGGACTGGGCGCTGAACGGAAAGATTGTCATGGTCAGCGACTGGGAGAAGCGCGACGCCGTGCCGGTGGTCACCGCGGCGGGCCTGACCAAGACGATGGCGCCCCGCACCGAGGAAACCATCAAGACCTATCCGCTGCCCAAAGTGGAGAGCGACGTGCGCGATTTCTACCGCAATGTGCGCGGCGCGATCCTGGGCGAGGTGAAGCAGCTGATCACCCACGCGCAATTGATGCGCGTGATGCGACTGATGGAGGCCATGTTCCGCTCGGCGGAAATGAACGAGGTCGTACATACGAGGATTTAGGAAAAACTGCACCCCGATCGCTTGCTTGCATGAAGCGCGTAAAGCGATCGGGGTGCCGCCTCTAGCAAAGGGCCTGGTATCAAACCATTGCGAAAAGCCCGCTGCCTGCGGGGATCAAGGAGAGTTTTTCTGGCCGTGTTCCCTTCCGTTCATTCTTGCTCGGAGGGTTCAAGCCATTCCGGGAGACCTGCGCCCGCCATCACGGTCAGCGCACCATCGCGCACGGCGATGCGGGAGGGTTTTCCGGTAAATTCGTTGCTGACGCCGATGGGCACGTCGGCGGTCATGGTATAATCGGTCAGCGGGTACTTCAGTCCCTCCAGCGTAACGCCATGGGCGGTCCCGTCGGCTGCGAATACTGAAACGATCCCTTCGGCTTCGTTCGAAAACCGCAGGACGCCGTTTGTGACGGCGGTGATCGCCACATCCTGCCCGATCAGCCAGCCCCGCGCGCCCTGACGCGCGATGAACAGGAGGGTTTGCAGGTTTGCACAGCTGTGGTCCAGCCGGCCGCCCAGCCCGCCGTAGATGCGCACATCCCGGCAGCCTGCCGAAAGGGCGGATCGAACCGCCAGCATCATGTCGGTTTCGTCCTTCTCGGCGGGATGCACTTCTACATCCGGGTGTACGGGCGCTTTGCCCAGCGAATCGAAATCGCCCACCACCCGGTCAATCCGGACGCCCAAGCGGGAAAGGACCAAATAGCCCGCGTCCGCTGCGATTACCAGGTCGTTTTCCGCGATCGGCGGCATTGCGCCGGAAAATTCGCCCGCGCCTACAATCCAGCAGATGTTCCGCACGTTGTCGCACCCCCTGAATGATTCCAGCGGCATCATATCACATCCCGGCCCGCTGTTCAACCCACCGATGGGCCGCGACAAAGCGGCTGAGCCCGGCCGGGGGACCAAACGCAGATCACCCCGTCATGGTTGACTGCCTGGGCTTTGACGATTTGTGCCTTTTACGCTATACTGATGGGGAAGCCTAGTGCTCTGACAACACTGAATCTTTGGTTCGGGACGGATCCTTTTACGCCCTGCGGTGTCGCTCTTCGCTTGAAATAGCGCTGCTATTCCGCAGCGAAGGCTTCTTGCAGGACAAAAAAACCTCTCACCCTGAATCCAAATTCTCAATGTTGCCAGAACACTGGGAAAGTGAGGTAGCACATGACTGTTTCCGTTTTACATCCGGAGATTCTGAATATTTCGGAGGATGAGTCCCAGCGCACCATATTTGGCGGCGACCAGGCGTGGTACCAGGATGAATGGCACCGCAGGGCCGGATGCGGCCCCACCTGCGCGGCCAATGTGACGGCCTATCTTGCGATGACCCGGCCGGAACAGCGGGCGCTGTATGCCGGAGAGGACATGCGCAAAAGCCAGTTTTCCGCCCACATGGAAGAAATGTACAAGTTCGTCACCCCGGGAAACATGGGGCTGAACCGGGTGGAAATGTATACGCGCGGGGTGGAGGAATTTGCCGCCAGCCGGGGGCTTTCCCTGCGTACGCACGTATTTGAGGTGTTCGGAAACATGCATAAGAACCGGCCGCCCGTGAACGAGCTGGCGGAATTTGTGCGTGCCGGCCTTGAAAGCGACTGTCCCGTGGCTTTTTTGAACCTGACCAAGGGGCGCGTAAAAAATTTGCAGGGGTGGCACTGGATCACCATCACCCGCGCCGACATCGGCGATACGACCTTGTCGGCCTGCGCAAGCGACGAGGGCAGGGAAAACTGCTTTGATCTCAGACTGTGGTATCTGACCACCCGCATGCGGGGCGGCCTGATATACTTCACGTAGAATTATCGCAAGCATACCGCCTGTAGAAAATAGGGCATACCAGGAGGAGGACAACCGGGAAGCGCCGGAATTTCGGGTAACTGCAAAGCATACGCATATGGAGCCGCACGTAGTTTTTCAGGCGGAAAACGCCCCGGAAGATACGCCTCAGGGCGCGCGAAATTAACAGCCGAGCCATTTTCAGGCGCTTGACAAGACAAGGGTTCGTTCATATAATTAATTAGACTAAATAAATGATGAGGTGCGGTATGGATCCGTTTTCGGCGCAGCTGAACGATATGCTGGTCAAGACCTACCGCTCGGTGCAGGCCATCGAGGAAGCCATGCTGATGAATTTCAGCGGGGACAGCCTCACGATCAGTGAAATGCATGCCATCGAGGCCATAGGCGAAGCCGGTCCAGAAGGCCGCATGGTCACCGACATCGCCCAGGCGCTGGACATCTCGCCGCCGTCGGTGACGATGATGGTCAAACGGCTTGAGAAAAAGGGCTTTGTCGTCAAGGCACGCTGCGAAAAGGACGGACGGCGCATCTACGTGCGTCTGACGGAGCTTGGTCATCGCGCCGACATCTCCCACCGCTATTTTCACCGGCAGATGGTACGCGCCGTGGGCCGCAGTATTTCCGAAGAAGAAAAGACCGCGCTGCTCCACGGCCTGACGGCGCTTAACGAGTTCTTCCACAAGCGGGCAATGGAGCTTACATCAAATTCCCCGACGGAGGCGCATCAATCTTGAGAATCATCGGGACGGGCAGTTCACTGCCGTCTAGGGTTGTGACCAATCTGGACCTGACACGCTTTCTGGACACCAGCGACGAATGGATTTCCACCCGCACCGGAATCCGGGAGCGCCGGGTTCTGACCACCGAATCCCTGGGCCAATTGGCGACGCAGGCGGCGAAGGCTGCGCTGGAAAATGCGGGCGTGACCGCGTCCGAGATCGATTTTATCCTGTGCTCGACGGTGCAGGGGGAATGGGTGACGCCCGCGCTCGCCTGCGTGGTGCAGCGGGATTTGGGCGCAACCTGCCCCGCGATGGACGTGAACGGCGCGTGCGCCGGGTTTATCTACGCGCTGGATTTGGCGGATTCGCACCTGAAGGCCGGGAAGGCGAAGAAAATCTTGATCCTCTGCGCCGAGGCCATGAGCCACATTGCGAACTGGACGCGCCGCGAAGAGGGCGTTCTGTTTGGCGATGGCGCGGGCGCGGTGGTGGTGGATGGCGAGGAAGGCCTCCTGGCCATGCGCCTGACCACCCGGGGCGACAGCGTGGTTCTCCATATGCGCGCGTCCACCGGAAACAGTCCCTTTGAAGAGAATCCAGCGGCGCAGGACTTTTTGCACATGGCCGGGCAGGAAGTCTACCGTTTTGCCGTGGGCAGCTGCACGGAGGATTTGCGGACGCTTCTCGAGCAGACCGGGCTGAACGCCGGGGATATTGACTATTTCGTTTTGCATCAGGCCAATTTCCGGATTCTGGAAGCGGTGCGCGCCCGAATGGAGCAGCCGCCGGAGAAATTTCCCCACAATCTGGAGCGCTACGGCAACACGTCGTCTGCGACGGTTCCGATCCTTCTGGACGAAATGCACCGGTCCGGCGCGCTGAAGCGCGGACAGACGCTGGCGCTCGCGGCGTTTGGCGCGGGGTTGGTGACCGGCGCGTGCCTGATCCGGTGGGGGATATAGCGGCCGCAAGGCAATTGCCATCACATAAAATCATCAAGAATATTGGAGGACATTGTCATGACGTTTGAGAAGGTTGCAGAGGTTCTGGCGGAGTACAAGGGCATCGATATCGCGACCATCAAGCCGGAGAGCAGCTTCGCGGAGTTGGATTTTGACTCGCTGGACGTGGCCGAGATGGCCATGAAGCTGGAAGATGAATTTTCGATGACCATCGAGCTGGACGCAACCGACAAGACCGTCCAGGACCTGGTCAGCCGCATCGAGGGGACGAAGTAATGACCACCAGAGTGACCGAGGCGCTGGGCATTGAAAAGCCGGTGCTTCAGGGCGGCATGGCCTGGGTCAGCGAGGCGAACCTGGCTGCCGCGGTGTCCAACGCCGGGGGCCTTGGCATCATCAGCGCCATGAACGCGCCCGGCGAGTACCTGCGCACGCAGATCCGCGCCTGCCGGGAGATGACGAAGAAGCCCTTTGGGGTCAACATCATGCTGATGAGTCCCCATGTGGAAGAGGTTGCAAAGGTTGTGCTGGAGGAGCGCGTCCCGGTGGTTACCACCGGCGCGGGCCTTCCCGGTAAATACATGAAGGACTGGATTCCGGCAGGCATCAAGGTGGTGCCTGTGGTGCCTTCGGTGGCCATCGCCCGGCGCGTGGAGCGCGAGGGCGCGACGGCAGTCATTGCGGAAGGATGTGAATCCGGCGGCCACGTGGGCGAGACCACGACGATGGCGCTGGTGCCGCAGGTTGCGCAGGCGGTGAAGATTCCGGTGATCGCCGCGGGCGGCATCGCGGATGGCCGGGGTTTCGCGGCGGTGTTCATGCTGGGCGCGGAGGGTGTGCAGATGGGCACCCGCTTTCTGTGTGCCAACGAGTGCCGCATCCACGACGCCTACAAGCAGAAGGTTGTGTCCGCCAAGGACATTGACACCATGGTGACTGGCAAGCGGCTGGGCCACCCGGTTCGGGCGCTCAAAAACCTGTTCACCGCGCAGATGGGGCGCATGGAGTACGATTCCAACATCACCAATGAGGAAATCGAGGCCTTTGGCACCGGTTCGCTGCGAAAGGCTGCCGTCGAAGGCGATTTGGAGCACGGCTCGTTCATGGCCGGACAGATCGCGGGGCTGGTGTGCGACATTCGGCCCGCGGCGAAAATCATCGATGCCATTCTGGAGGAAGCCCGAGAACTGTTCGCGGAGGCTCCGAAATGGGCAAAATAGCTTTCGTCTTCGCCGGTCAGGGCGCGCAGGCGCCTGGAATGGGCCGGGATCTGTACGAGAACTGCGCCCCGGCGCGGCCGTTCTTTGACCGCGCAGAGGCCATCCGTCCGGGCACGCTGAAGCAGTGCTTCGAAGGCCCGGCGGAGGAACTGACACAGACTGTCAACGCGCAGCCCTGTCTGTTTTTAACGGACTACGCCTGCGCGCTGGCCGCGCGGGCGGTCAGCGGACAGCCGGCGTTTTGCGCCGGGTTCTCGCTGGGCGAGATGGCCGCGGCCGCGTTTTCAGGGCTTCTGCCCTTTGAAGCGGCGTTCCGCCTGGTCATGCGGCGCGCGGAACTGATGCAGTCCTGCGCGCAGAAGCATCCCGGCGCGATGTTCGCGGTGGTAAAGCTGCCCGCCGAACGGGTGGTGGCGCTCTGCCGGGGACTGTCCGAGGCGTATCCGGTCAACTTCAATTGTCCGGGGCAGACGGTGGTTGCCTGCGCGCAGGAAACCGCCGAGGCGCTGCAAGCGGCGGCGCGGGCGGAAGGCGGGCGGGCGATACGTATCCAAGTATCCGGCGCATTTCATTCGCCATTCATGCGGGAGGCTTCGGTGGGCATGCGGCGGGCGCTGGAAGGCGCGCCGTTTGCTCCGCCGGAAACGCCGCTATACGCCAATCTGACCGCCCAGCCCTATGCGGTAGGCGCGGAGGCGGATACGCTCTCCCGGCAGATCGCGTCCCCCGTCCAGTGGCAGGAGACGGTGGAACACATGATCGAAGCAGGCGCCAGCCTCTTTGTCGAGGTGGGGCCGGGCAATACGCTGGCGGGGCTGATCCAGAAGATCAACCCGGAGGTTCCGGTTGTCAGCGTCGGCGGGCTGGAAGGTCTCGATGCGCTTAAGGGGAGGTTTACATGAAGGGAAAAGTCGCGCTGATTACCGGCGGCACCCGCGGTATCGGCCGCGCGGTGGCGGTGAAGCTGGCCTCGCTGGGCGCGGATGTGGCGCTGTTCTATGCGGGCAACCGTGAAGCGGCGGAGGACGCGCTGGCCGAAGCGCGGGCGCTGGGCGTGCGCGCGGCGGCGTTTCAGTGCGATGTGTCGGACGGCGAGGCGGTCGCGAAGGCGGTCTCTGAAGCCCGGAGTGCGCTGGGTCCCTTCGACATTCTGGTCAACAACGCAGGCATCACAAAGGACGGCCTTTCCATGCGCATGCGCGAGGAGGACTTCCGGCGGGTGATCGACGTCAACTTAACCGGCGCGTTCCTGGTGGCGAAAGCCGTCATGCCGGATTTCATTAAAAAGCGCACCGGGCGGATCATCAACATCTCGTCGGTCGCGGGTCTCATGGGCAACGCGGGCCAGGCAAATTACGCCGCGGCGAAGGCGGGTATGATCGGCCTTACCAAGACGCTGGCCAGAGAATTGGCCGCCCGGAACATCACGGTCAACGCGGTGGCGCCGGGTTTTGTCAAGACAGAAATGACCGCCGCGATGAAAGAAGAAACGCTTGCGCAGGCGCTGAAGGCTGTGCCGCTGAACCGGATTGGCGAAGCGGAGGAGATCGCGGAAGCCGTCGCGTTTCTTGCGGGGGACAAGGCTGCCTACATCACCGGCGCGGTGCTCCAGGTCGACGGCGGAATGTATATGTAGGGGTAGGGGGAAGTGCAAATGAACCGCGTGGTCATCACCGGCATGGGCGTCGTATCGCCGGTCGGTAACGATGTACATTCATTCGGAGAGAATCTGTTTAGCGGGAAGAGCGGCATCGGGTTCATCACGCGTTTTGACGCGACCGAATTTAAAACCAAGGTTGCGGCCGAGGTCAAGGACTTTTCGCCGGAAGTCTTCGGCATCGACAAGGGCGAGGCGCGCCG
>CALGYL010000402.1 GCA_937934775.1 uncultured Clostridia bacterium | reverse complement strand
TTCCCCTCACTCAAGCAGGGCTCACGATTGACTGGAAGCGCCGGGAGGGCTCAGCGTCGGAGACCGCGCTGATCACGGGCGAAACTGCTGCCTCCGATGTGCTGACCGTCTCCCAGAACAAGATGGCTTCAATCTCCGCGGGTACACTGACCTACATCGTCTACGTGACCTACACTGACCCGGATACCGGAGAGACCATCTCTGTGTCCGCCGCTATTGACTTCGCGCTGGTGAAGACCGGCCAGAACGCGAAGAACTGCTGGATCTCCGGTGAGCAGGTGTTCAAGTACGCCTCCGGTTCCCCGACGCCGAACCCGGCATCCATCACGCTGTCCGCGAACATCCAGAATGTCACCTTCTCCAAGTGGCAGTACAAGAATTCCTCCAGCGTCTGGACGGACTACCCCACCGGCGATGGAAATACGGTGATCACCACCACGACGCTGGTGGTCAAGCCCGCCCATGCGGTCTGGGTCAACGATGTAGCGACCCTCCGCGCGGTCACATCAGACGCTGGCATCGGCGACGCGACCAGCGTGTACAAGGTTGCCGACGGCGCGGCAGGCGCAGGCGGATCAAGCGGTGCATCTGCCTCCGTCGCCATGCTGACCAACGAGAACATCACCTTCGCGGGGAATGCCTCCGGCCAGGTTTCCGCTACCAGCGTGGTCTGCAATGTGGTGGCCTACACCGGAACGACGAAGGTCACGCCCACGGTCGGAACTGTCACCGGCGCGCCCACCGGCATGACGGTCAATGTGGGCAGTGCTGTGAACAACGAGATCCCCATTACTCTGACCATTGCGGCCAACGCCACGCTGGGCGGCGCGAGCCAGCAGCAGGGCACGCTCTCTGTTCCCGTCACCTCGCCCGTCAGCACCACCCTTGCCATCACCTGGTCCAAAGTCAACACTGGCGCTACGGGCGCGGCAGGCGCGAACGCGGTTGTCTTCTCCGTGTACGCCCCGAACGGCGCGATTTTCCAGAACCAGTCGGGGACGCTGACCCTCGCGACCGCCGCCTACGACGGGGCCACCGCCATCTCCTCCGGTGCCACCTACGTTTGGAAGAAGTATACCGCCGGTTCCTGGGTGATGATCTCCGGGCAAACGGCGTCCACCCTCAGCGTGAGCGGCACGGATGTCGTGGGGATTCAAGCCTACCAGTGCGCCATGACCTACGGAGGCAAGACCTATACCGACACGATTACCCTGACCGACAAGACAGACAACTACCAAGCGGCGATCGAGTCCACCGGCGGCAGCGTGTTCAAGAACACCGTGGGCACATCCTGCCTGATCTGCCGGGTCTGGCAGAACGGGACGGAGACCGACGCGCTCAAGTCAGTGACCCTCTCGGCCACCGCGCCGTCCTCGCCCGCGACGGGTGATTTCTACTATAAGATCACCGCGACCACGCCCCAGATGGCGCTGATGCGCTACTCCGGTTCCGCGTGGGTCGATGTGACTGCCGACGCCACGTATAAGCATACGAAAACGTACACCTGGTACCGGCGCGACAAGGACGGGAACGCGCTGGACGGAGGCGCGGCCTTCGCCACGGGCAAGGTGATCTACATCGACGGGGATGATGTCACCGTGAAGACCACCTTCACCTGTGAGGTGTCGTGATGGCGATTTCAAGCGCACAGTTTACGATTTCTGATCTGTCCGACATCATCGCGCAAGCGACCGAGCCTGTGAATCCGGTCGATGGGATGCTCTGGCGGAACACCACCACCAATGCGCTGAAGGTTTACCGCACTTCCCTTCCGGGCTGGGAGGTCGTGGTGGACAATCTGGCGATCCAGGGTTTGATTGAAGCGCTGCAGAACGGCACGATCAACAACGATGCCTTCAACGATCTGATGGACGTGGCCAGTACGCTAACCGATTTTGCATCGGTGTCTTCGCAGGCCACTTGGGACAGCATCGCCAGTTCCCTGACGTTCGGCGGCGAAGGCTTGACGATCTCCAACAAGGGCGGAGATCTCTGGACGCGCCTTGCGCTGGAGCAGCTTGAATTCTGGAAGGGCAAAGATGCCGCGGCTGTACTGATGGCCGTCTTTGGTGTGCTGAAAACCATCACGTCGCCCACGCTGCAGATCGGGACTTCCGCCCAATCGCCGAAGCTGCTGCTGGGCGCGGGCATGCTGGAATACCAGGCGGCGACCGGAAACATCACCTGCAGAAGGGCGTGATTTCATGCCATCCATTACGATCCCCACCAGCACAGGGCCGCGGTGGGGCGATTCGTCGTTCAACTCGTCCACAGCTTCGCTCAAAGTTGGCAAGAGCGGAACTTCCACCTATTACGGCTACGTCGGCTTCCCGGCGCTGAACCCGACGTGGGCGGTCAAGTCCATCACGTTCAAGATGAACCGAACCGACAGTTACTCGACGCACGTCCTGCAGTTCGGCAGCAGCACGTCGAACGCGTGGGGATCGAAGGGGACGCAGGACTGGAAAGCGGATTTCTCTGTTTCCTCTGGCACCGGCACGAAGTCGTGGAGCCTGACGGCGTACAAGGACATCCTGCAAGGGTATACCGGGACCTGGTATCTGCACGTCCAGCATGGCAGCGGTACAAATTCTTATACAGAATTCAACGGCGGGACGGGCAGCTCTTCGCCGCGACTGGTCATCGAGTACGAGGATTCGTCGGTTACCGTGCCGGGCGATCAGTTCACCATCGGCGTACAATCGACCCTGACGGTCGGGAACGCGGGCAGCGGGCTGACGCACAACCTGTCGTATTCCATCGGGACGGCGACCAGCGTGCTCGCCACAGGTGTTGCGGCAGGGGCGACGGTCAATTGGACGCCGGACGCTGCGCTCGCCAGCCAAATCATGACCGACATGGTGGGTGACCTTACGCTCACGCTAGAGAATTATTCGGGCGGCGTCTTTCAGTCGTCGCGTACGTTGACGTTCCCGCTGAACGTGCCAACGTCCTATGTGCCGACCATCTCTTCCGCTCCTTTTGCACTGCAGAATCCCGTAGGCGATGCCATTTACGTGTACGTGCAAAATAGAAGTTGGACGAAATGCACGATCACGGCGGCGTCGGTCTATGGCGCGACCATCGTGGAGTACCGGCTTATTATCGGCGGCGTGACCTACTCGTCCGCGACGAACATCATCACGACGGACGTGCTTGCGCAGTACGGCGTGCTGTCGGGGACAGTGACGGTGGTCGATTCCCGCGGGCAGACGGCAACGTATACCAATACCGCGGCCGCGACCGTGTACCAATACTTCGCGCCGGTCATCACATCGT
>CALGYL010000401.1 GCA_937934775.1 uncultured Clostridia bacterium | reverse complement strand
GACATGAGCCTGGACAGCACCAGCGTTGACGCACATCAGCACAGCGCGGGGGCAAAAAAGGGGCGGTAGACTGGGAAGTTCACCAGCACATCGGAGTCAGCCGGGGCGGGAGAACGACGAAAATTCACGCGATCGTCGATGGCCTTGGGAATCCGATCCATGTCCACCTGTCGGCGGGCAACTTCCACGATTCCAGGGAAGCGGAATCGTCCTTGTCTGCCGTGCCGCTGAAGGGAACGGTGGTGCTGGCAGATAAAGCCTACGGTTCCAAGGCAATCCGAGGCTTCATTACTGCTGCGGGCGCGGATTACTGCATCCCGCCCAAGGCAAACGAGAAGCCCTGGCCTTGCGACTGGCATCTCTACAAGGAACGCCACCTCGTCGAGTGCTTCTTTCAGAAACTCAAGCAGTATCGGGGCATCGCTACCCGCTTTAACAAGCTCGCCTCCCGATTCCTCGCCTTCGTTCAACTCGCCTGCATTATGATCTGGCTCGCTTGATTATGCAGCACTATTCATTTCCGGACACGCCCTAGTATAAGCAATGAAAAACCGCTCCGGGACGAAAGCCTGGAGCGGTTTTTCATTGCATTTCCCAACTTTGCGAACCCGCGCCCCGCGTGGGCAAACGCCCGGTTATGCTAAGGTAATACCGCACAAATGAGGTGGTGTGACGGGGCGCGGATTTTTTGTCAGATGCAAGAACAGATATCGAAGGTTTACTGGCGGTAATACCAAGTATAAACAATAATTATTCCAAAGAACCGAGAGATTTTCGATGCAGGACAAGGGGCCGGAGCGAGGGATAGCAGCGCTATTTTGAGCGGAAGGCGACACTGTTTTGCGCGAAAAAACCCGGCTCCACGGGTAAATTATCCTTGGAATTGGTAATAGAAAGCCTTCCGGGCGTCCCGTCACATGAAACAGCGCGGTGCGCTTGCGCCGCCACAGACCATCAACAAAGTCTTGGACTGTTTCATTCGCCTCCGGCGACCTGTTTGCCGGAAGCGTGTTTCTACGATCAGTGTGCATATTGATGGTAGATACAAACCCATAAGTCGATGCGCCGCACGGAAATCCGGCGGGATTTCAGGCGCACGAAGCGCTTCTTCTATCGCATCAAAAGCAAACGGATTTTTTGATGCTCAGAGCGCGACGCGTTTGCGCCGTTATTGTCCGGTTGCCAGGCTAGTATTTACCCCCGCCCCGCGCAGCCAGTCACAGGCTCGCATTTTTCCAGTGGCGAACGCCCCACGCGGAATTCTCCGGCCAAGGCCTTACCTGCTTCGGCGCGTTTTGCCACACGCCGCCGCGGGCCGTTCCGCGCAAATCTACTTCGCCAAGCAAAAAGGGACGGGTAATGAACTCGCGGTCTCCCTGGGCGGATGACGCGGTTTTTCCGGTGAAGCCGTCCAATATTTATATTTTAACACAACAGACCACGGAAATCATGGGGCTGTTTCCTTGTCTTTCTCGAGGAATTGTGGTAGAATTGTGTCCAATCTGGGTCGTATGTCACACGCCCGGAGGAGCCCAGCGTCCGCTGACTGAAATGGCATGCGCCGGCGTGTCAAGGCCCGCGGAGCGCCCCGCCAGACTTGAAAAAGCCCGGCTTATGGTATTTGCATCTCGCAGCTTTTGCCGAATGATACAGTACAGGCCAGACAGGAATTACTTTACCGACCGATGGAATAATTAAACAATCTCCGGTATCCTCAGGCCATGATAAGTCGGCCTCTCTTTCCCTATTCCAGCGAAAACGTTGGGCGGGTTGAGTTCGCCATTCAATTGTGAAATGTCCGCACTATGCAACCTGCATAATACAGGAAAGCGTTTTTGCGGTACACTTGGTATATGCCGGAAAATCAAGAAACCGTTTTCGAAAAGATCCCCTGAGCGGAAATTCCCCTGAGACGAACCATTTGCATCCGACCAACGCATTAACAAAAAACGCGCAGAATTATTGCCATACAAACGCGATCCCGGTCACGGGAACGCCTTTGTTGAACGCATCCGGTGCCAGAAATCCGCCCGCATCCCCTGGGTGGATATACGCGCTGGAAGCGCTCCGAACTGCCGGAGAATGGCAATATAGCCGCTTTGGGACACGGAAGGGAGACGGCTGATTTGGGCTTTGGAGAAACTGACGGCATCCATAAGGACGGGCAGAGCTTCGAACGGCAATGGCCCCGCCGCAGACCGGGTGATTGGCCGCTTTCCTGCGGCCTGCCCGAAGGCATATTCCTCTCGGGGGAAGCCACGGTGCTGGTTTTGAGCGCCTGCGCGGAGGATTCCCAATTCCTCGGCGCGCTTCTTGGGGCGAAAATGCCCCTGTTCGCATATCCGTTCCCCGTCGTCGTCACCGCAGGTGAGGACTCCGGCGCCGCGAAGCTCTATTGGAAGGCGTCCGATCTGCCGGAGATCGTGTCCGAGGAGGCGCTGCAGGCGGAAAGCGAACAACTGATGTACTGCTATTCCGGGCGTGAATCGCTGGACCCAGAGAGCCGGAGGCATCTGGAGGAAATCCACTTCATCCAGATTGAACGCGAGCGAAGCCTTCTGCGCCGCGGCCTGCGCCTGATCTTCCTCATGGGCGGCAGCGTCGACACCTACCAACAGTTTCAGAGCATCTACCCCTGGGTGGACGCCACCGTATTTGTCGGCTCGAAAACGGGCTGCTTCAGCGACCTCGACCGGTGCTTTTACTCCATCAACCTGCACGGAAGCCGCAAAACCGATATTTTCTTCGCGGCGGATCTGGAGGGCGAGCTTGCGCCGGACGAACAAGGCGATCTGGCGCGGCGGCTTCGCCGCCTGCTGGGCCCTGTCTTCGCCGGAAAAGATGGCGTGGTTGACGAGGCGCTGTACGAAAAACGCGTATTCCGCATAGATACCCACGCAGCGCCGCACGCCCGCACCGAGTCCGGTAGCGCGCCGGAGCGGGCCTCCAAACCCGACGCTTCCGGCATACGGGCGTTTGAAGGCGCACTCTGTGAACACCTCGGCTCCGTCCATCCGAAGTTTGCCGGGGCGGCGGGCCTCGCATCCGCCTGTCCAGGCGCGCGGTAATCGCTGCCTTTTCGGGATGGTTTTCAATCGCTTTCCGAAGCGCCGCCTGCGTCACCGCAAAGCGGCGCTTCATTTTCGCTCCCTTCGCAGGGTTGCGCTTTGACGGTGCCGGACAGAAAGAAGCCTCCCGCAGCCGGGTACCCGGGATATTGCAGCGCCGATCGGCATTGTCTGCCACTTCCGGTTATGCTATAATCTGGGAAAACGATGATTCAAAGCGGCCGGTGATCCTGTCCGCTGACGAATCTGCGGTTCTCCAGAATAACTTTTGGTTCCGGAGGCACATATGCCCGATGATCGCCCATTGGACACGCAAAAGCTGATGCGCCTGCTGCGCGAAAATGACAATTTCGACCAGTTTCTGGAATCCGGCGGCGAGGCCATCACCAATCCCACGCTGACCATGTATCTTTTGACCCTGCTGGAGGAATCCGGTCTGAGCATCGCCCAGGTATCCGATTCCGCGCTACTGAGCCAGCCCTTTGCCTATCAGGTGTTCAGCGGTGTCCGCAAGCCCGGCAGAAACGCGCTTCTCAGCATCGCGCTGGGGATGCGGCTGGACCTTCAGAGCGTACAGCGCCTTCTGACGCTCGCGCAGAAGGGTGCGCTCTATCCCCGCGTCCGGCGGGACGCGGCCATCATCTATGCCATCGAGCATGGCTTCACGCTGGAGCAGGCGGATGAGCTGCTCCGGCAATTGGGGGAACCCTCCCTCCTCACGAAGGCATTCCAAGCCGGCACATAACGGCCGCAACGCGTAGTCCGGGCCGTAATATTCATTATGGAGGGACTACGGCGCGCATGTGTTCCTCAAGCGGAAATACGTGCCCAACCGCTCGCTCTGCGAACTGGCGGAAGACGAAGGGCTGCTTCCTGAAGATCAGGCGGTAGACCTTGCACTGAAAATGTGCGAAGTCTTGGGACGGCCGCAACTGGGCAGACCCTCCGGCCGCGTTATCCACCGGAAGCTTCTGTCCGTGACCGAACTGAACCTGTGCGGCGAGACACCGTTTTTTCTACGCGGAGGCGCTGACCGTCCAGGGCAGAAGCCTTGCGCTGGACGGCGCGCCCTGCGACGGCAGCACGATTCCGGGGGACCCAACGGACTTTCAGAACCTGCCCAACCTCAAGCGGCTCTCGCTGCACCGCCTGTCGATTCAGAACATCGACTTTTGCGCGGGCTTCCGCTGACGCGTTTGGGCCTGGGCGGAAACCGGATTCGGGACCTGAGCGCGCTGTACGAACTCAAGCTGCTTCAGGCGCTGGATATTTCCGACAAACCCGTGCAGAACCTGGACGCCCTCTCGGGCTGTCCGCTTCTGAACGGGCTTGACATCAGCGCGACCGGCGTCGTCAGCCTCTCGGCGCTGAAGGATATTCCCCTTCGATCGCTGAAGCTCTACGACATGCCGGGCGGGACGGATTATACCGCGCTGCCGCAATGTAACGAGCTGGGAACGGGCTGCCGAAAGACGTTGCGGAAAAGCTGCTGGGGCTGACGCGTATAAACGCATTGCCGGAAGCCAACTGAAGCAGACCGGGAAAAAATGGAGCCGAAAAACGCGGTGGAATACCTGCCGCGGCTGCCGTGCCCATCCGCATCGCCGAAGGCCAACGGATGCGGCGGCAGGCGATAAAAAAGAAACGCCGAAAGGCGCGCTGGAAAAACGGTACGCGTTTCAAAAAGTCCGCACCTTCAAAAGAGCGCGCACTTCAAGGAGGGCTGGGTTCGGTCGGTGATCAGGGCCGTCTGTAGGTCTTGGGCGTCGTGCCGGTCACTCCCTTGAACGCGCGGAGGAAGTGCGCCGTATCGCTGTACCCCACCTTTGCGGCGATCGCGTCGATGGGCAGCTTGTCCCCCTGAATGTACCAGATGGCCGCCTCGATGCGCACACGGCGGAGGTATTCGCGAAAGGTCAGCCCCAGCTTCTGCCGGAACAGCGTGCTGAAATAGTTGGGGTGCAGGTGTACAACCTCCGCCACGTCGCCCAGCTGCAGTTCGTCGGCGTAGTGTGCCTGGATGTACGACTTCGCGGCGGCAAAAACAGTGTCGGCGTTGCTTTCGCATCGGCCGCGGAACTGCTCCAGAAGGTACGTCAGCGCCTCCAGGATGCCCTTTTTCAGAACCGACAGGCAAGGTGCGTCCTCAAAGCGTTCCATCAGGTCGTACCGGGTGAAACGGGTCTTCCCGATGAACTCGATGTAGTCGGCGCTCTTGGACATCAGCCGGTACATGAGGCCGGAGATGTCTTTTTTGATGGCTTCGGCGGGCGTTTTGTCCGCCTGATAGACGGCGAACAGACGGCTAACTGCTTCCTCCAGCCGTGCGGACGGCTCCGCGCCCGCCATGATTTCGACAATCTGCTCCAGCGCCGCCTGCTCGCTCTGCGCCTCCGGCTGCGCGTCGGCGCGCAGGTCGTAAAACGACAGCCGGTGCTGCGCGTTCAGCGCCCTCGCGTCGTGCAGGGCAACCGGGCCGAGCCGAGCCGTGACAACGTGCCCGGCTCGGGCAATCTGGTCGGCCAGCGCGTTTCCATACCCCTCCAGCGGGCCGTTCCCGGCCGCGATGACCACCCAGGCGCCCTCCAGCTCGCCCTGGATCAGCGCGAAATTCGGGTCGTCCCCGAACCGCGCGCAAAGCGCGTAGTAAAGCCCGAAGGGCTGCTCCTGCTGCGTGGGATTCTCCCGGACCAGCAGCACCTCACAGGGGCTGCCCGGGTGAAGGCCCCGCCGCGACAAGTACTGGTCCAGCTCGCTGCGGCTGTCGCTGGCGCCCAAAAGGATGTGCTCGACCATTCGCTGCTCGGCGAGCAGAGAATCCCGCTCCCGGCTCCTCTGCGCGTACAGGTGGGTGACAAAGTACTCCATCGCCTCGTACAGCTGCCGCCGGTCGATGGGCTTGATCAGGTAGTCATGCACGCCCAGCTTCATCATTTCGCGCACATACTCGTAGTCCTGATAGCCGCTGACCGCCAGCATGTGCATGGGCTGCTGCTCCCGCACCAGTTTTTTCGCCAGCGAGATGCCGGACATCGCCGGCATCTTGATGTCGGTGATCAGAATGTCCACCGCGCCGGAGGCGCACTTCCGGTAGGCGTCCCGGCCGCTGGAGGATTCGGCGATTTCAAAGTGCAGGTGGGGATTCTCCGCAAAAAACTCCTCCAGCATGCGCCGGATGCCGGTGCGGATGGGCTTTTCATCCTCGACGATCAGAACGTGTATGACCCTCATGCGGTCGGTCCTCCAAACGGAATTCTCACGGTGACCTCGGTGCCCCGCCCCGGCCGGGACTTGATGGAAAGGCCGTACTTCTCGCCGTAATAGAGCTGAATCCGGCGGTGCACGTTGCGAAGCCCAATGCCGATCTTCGCGCCGGCCTCCTCGCCCGCAAGGCAGCGGTTGATCGCCTCCGCCTGCTCGTCGCTCAGGCCCGCGCCGTCGTCCGAGACGGTCAGGACAATCTCGCCCCCGTCCCGGTAGCCCATCACGCACACGGTGAGCACCTGGCCGCCCTGCATCGAGCCGTGCTGGATGGAGTTTTCCACCAGCGGCTGGAAGAGCAGCCGGATCATCTCCTGATCCTGCAATTCCGGGGGGATGAAGACGCGCAGTTCCACCTTCGTGTCGCTGCGCAGGTTGTGCAGCGACGCGTAGTCCTCCAACTGCTTGATTTCATCGCGCAGCCTGACCGGCTCAGACCCCGAGGAAACGCCGTAGCGCAGGATGGCGCTCAGGTACTCGATCATCCGGATGTTCTGCTGTTCGCGCCCCAGCATGCAGTTCATTCGCACCGCTTCCAGCGTATTGTAGAAGAAGTGCGGGTTAATCTGGCTGCGGAGCATCTGCAGTTCCAACTGGTGCTGCGCCAGGTTCTTTTCGTAAATCTCGTCGATCAGCTGCTTGAGCCGGACGGACATGTGGTTGAAGGAATTTAAAAAGCCGGTCAGCTCGCCCGCTACCGGCGCGTTGATGGTTTGGCCGAACTGCCCCCGCTCGATCTCATGGAACGCGCGCTCAAAGACGCGCAGCGACCGGAGAATGTCGCGCACGATCCAGGCGACAATCAGAAAGGACAG
The DNA here is from genome assembly GCA_937934775.1 of uncultured Clostridia bacterium. GTDB lineage: Bacteria > Bacillota > Clostridia > Christensenellales > Aristaeellaceae > JAEZHK01. The sequence continues at coordinate 476 of CALGYL010000401.1, read as the reverse complement.
CGCCACATACAAGGCGATCGCCAGAATGACGCCCCGGTTCTGCGAGAAGACCTGCCCGTAAATCGCGTCATAGGGGATCTCGGTATAGCTTACGATCTCCTCGGACCCGCTCAGCCGGTAATACAGGTAGATCATGCCGTTGGTCTGATCCACCAGGATCGACTGGTACGGCGTCGGGGCAGCGACGATCTCGCTGACCCGGCCATAGTCCAGCGCGGAATCGCCTGTCACCTGCACGCCGTCCACCATCAGGCCGTATCGCTGGTTGGCAAACTGTTTGTTCCGCTCAAAGTTCTCCGTCAAAAAGGACAGGTCCGCGTCCACCTCCATCACGCCCAGCTTTTCATACTTGGACGGCACGATGACCGCCCGGTACAGCGAAAAGAGGCCGTCGTTCATGGCCATGTAGTATCCGCCGCGCCGCTTCAGATCGGAAGAGCGTCGTGTAGGGAAAGAGTGTAGATCTCGGGGGTCGC
>CALGYL010000400.1 GCA_937934775.1 uncultured Clostridia bacterium | reverse complement strand
CCACCGAGATCTACACTCTTTCCCTACACGACGCTCTTCCGATCTACCGGGGCCGGAGCGGGCGCGTAGGCGACCGGAGCAGATGTAAAAGCGGCGACTTCCTCGACTTCAACCTGGTAGCTCTGGCCGTTGACCGTTATCTGAAATTTGCGCATGGATGCTTCCTCCTTCATAAAATGCACGTCCGGCGGCTTGGCCGGCCGTAGGTTTTGTGGGATATGGCCTCGCGTGGCCGGTCATTTAGTAGACGGATTCTCTGCGGCCGGCATCTGCCCAGCCGTTGTCCCTGCGCACTGAGCGCACCACCAGGCGCTTGCCCTCGGCCTGACCCATCACGGTCACCGCCGCGGCGATGGCCGCGACCACCTGCGGATCAATACCGGCAAAGCCGACCGTGCCCGCGCTGTCGCCACCGTCGGGGATCACCTGGATGCCGGATCCCTGGCGCGGCTTCAGCGCGCGCAGGATCTTTCCCAGCGTGACCGTGATGACGATGATCATCACAAATGTCGCAACGTACGCCAGAAGTATCAGAAGGTTGATTACATGCGGCCAGATACTGTTCATCAGGCAACTCTCCTTCCCCGCTTACAGCGGCAGATTGGCATGTTTCTTGGGGAGGCGCGTGTCCCTCTTTGCGGACAGGACTTCCAGCGCGGCCACCAGCATCATGCGGCTCTCGGCGGGTTCAATCACATCGTCCACGTAACCCTTTCGCGCGGCATTGAGGCCGTCGGCGATGTTGTCGGCATAATCCTGCTCCAACTCGGCGCGCTTGGCCTGGGCGTCCGCCTGGCCTTTGAGCTTGCCGTTCATCAGGACCTGCACGGCGGCAGGCACATCCAGCGGAGCGATCACACTGCCCGGCCACGCGTAAACCACGTCGGCCTGGGTGCGGGCCGCCAGCGCCATATAAGCGGCGGCAATGGCCTTGCCGGTGACCAGCGCGATGCGCGCGCCGGAGAATTCGGAGAGCGCGCCCAGGAGCGCCGCGCCCGAACCCGCAAGCCCCGCTTGACCGGCGGCGCCCGCCACGGAGAAGCCGGTGGAATCCACCAGCGTCAGAACCGGCAGGTTGAAGCTGTCGCAGAAACGGACAAAGCGCGCGGCCTTCTTCATGCCGCAGGCTGTCAACGCGCCGCCCTCCTGGGTAGGCTGCGTGGCCAGGATGCCCACCGTACGGCCGCCCAGCTTCGCAAGCGCTGTGATCATGGAAGGCGCATGGCCAGCGGCCATCTCTACGACGGAATCAAGGTCCGCAATGGCTTCGATCACCTTGCGGGCGTCCGGCGAATCGGTCAGCTCGTTGAGCTCCGGCGCCAGGCGGTTGAAATCATCCGAACCAGCCAGATCCAAAGGAGAGGCGTCCAGATTGTTATCGGGCAGGAGCAAGGCAACCTTCCGCGCCAGCAGGATGGCTTCCTCATCGGTCTTCCCGGCCAGATGCGCGATGCCGGAAGCCTGACAGGCGGAGGCGCCGCCCAGCTTTTCCGCGTCCACGCTCTCGCCGGTGTTGGCGGAGACCACCTGCGGGCCGTTGACATACAGCCGAGCCGCGCCCGAGCAGATCACCACGTCGCTCATCGCGGCGATCAGGGCGGCGGAGGCCGCGCACTGGCCCACGATCAGCGCGATCTGCGGCACAACGCCGGAAAGCCGCGCCGCGCCAGCCCCGATCTGCGCGTATGCGTCCACCGCGTCGACGCCCTCCATCAGTCGGGCGCCCATGGAATCATACATCGAAATTATGGGGCTCCCGGTCTTTTGGGCAAGATCCATCACCTTGACGACCTTACGCGCGTGTTCCTTGCCTACCGCTCCACCGCTGGATATATAATCCTGCGCCCAGACGTAGACAGGGCGTCCATCGATCAGGCCGTAGCCGGTTACTACGCCGGATTCGCCGCCGCGTCCGGACAGCGCATCCAGTTCGACGAAGCTGGCTTCGTCAAAGAGCAACGCGACGCGCTCCCGTGCGGTCAGCTTCTGCAGTTTCTTCTGCTCAGCCGCACGGTCAGCCTCCCCCTTCATAATCGCCTGCTTGCGCTCGCGGATGAGGGGTAGATTGCGTTCCACACTCATTGTGATCCCTCCAACGCTCTATGTATAAGGAAATGTCCAAATTACCACAAATTCAATAATTCGACGAAGCCTTCATTTTTCCTGCTGGTTCAGTAAAGATTTTTGCAATTCGTTCACATTTTCGCCCATATTTTTCCGAATTACGAATTTACCTTGCCCCGGCGGCAGGCGAACGATCCAAATGGTATAATACCCAAAAAGCGATCGGGAGCGTGTGCTGATGATTGAAAAAATACTGCTCGAGCGCGCGGAACGGGCGGGCATCCCGCTGACAGTGGAGATGGCGGAGAAGTTCGGGCGCTACCGCGCCATGGTGATTGAGGCCAACCGCACCATGAACCTGACCCGCATCTCTGAAGATCCGGAGGAAGCGGTGGACCGCGACGCGCTGGACGCGCTGGCCCCGCTGCGCCTTCCCGGCCTGATGGCGCCCGTGAAGACGCTGATTGACATCGGCAGCGGCGCGGGCGTGCCGGGCATTGTGCTGGCCATCGCGCTGCCGCGTGTGCAGGTGACGCTTCTGGACGCCCTGAAAAAGCGGGTGGATTTTCTAAACAGCGTCTGCGCAGCGCTTCAGCTGAACGCCCGCGCGGTGCACGCCCGGTGCGAGGACGCCGCCCGCGATACGTCCCTGCGGGACGCCTTCGACTGCGCCACCGCACGGGCGGTGGCGGCGATGCCGCTTTTAGCTGAACTGGCGCTTCCCTTTATCAGGCCCGGCGGGTTTCTCGTCGCCTACAAAGGCCCGGCGCTGGAGGACGAACTGCCCGCCGCAAGAAAGGCTATGAGCCTTCTGGGCGGAAAAGCCCGGGAGCCGGTCTTTTTACCGATCCCAGGCCGGGACTGGGACCACCGCCTGCTCGTCGTGGACAAACTCAAGTCCACCCCCGCCGCCTATCCACGCAAGGCCGGGGAGGCGGAGAAGAATCCGCTCTGAAAAGAAAGGCGGAACAAGCCCTGCCGCCCTTTCGGCGCTCCGCATTGCGCTTGCAAACCATGCATCCATGTGCTAAAGTGTAAAAGGAAAATTGTGCCCCACGGGGCCGGGAGGACATCCGCATGTCCAACGAAAAGCTTCGCTCTCCGCATACCGACCGCTTGGTCGACGCGCTTCTGCTTCTCGAAAACCGGGAGGAGTGCTACCAGCTTCTGGAGGACCTCCTGACCATCCGTGAGATTCAGGATCTGGCGCAGCGACTGGAGGTCGCGCGGCTTCTGACCGCAAAAGTCACCTACAACGAAATTGCGCACAAGACCGGCGTGTCCACCGCGACGATCAGCCGGGTTAACCGCTCGCTCAGCTACGGCGCGGGCGGCTACCAGCGCATATTGGAAAAACTGGAGGAAACCACACCCAATGCTTGATCTATCCCGCCTCAACCCGCCCCAGCGGGAAGCGGTGCTTTGCACGGAGGGGCCGCTGCTCGTACTGGCGGGCGCGGGCTCCGGCAAAACTCGCGTACTCACCCACCGCATCGCCCGCCTGATCGAAACGGGCGTCCCCGCCTGGTCGATTCTTGCGATCACGTTCACCAACAAGGCCGCCCGCGAGATGCGCGAGCGGGTGCTTTCGCTTTCCGCACAATCGGCGGACGACGCCTGGGTGATGACCTTCCACGCCTGCTGCGCCCGGATTCTCCGCCGGGACATCGAAAAGCTGGGCTACAAGCGCTCTTTTTCGATTTACGACGACGACGATCAGCGTTCGCTCATCAAGTCGCTGCTTGCCGCGCTCAAGCTGGACGAGAAGGTCTACACGGTGCAGGCGGTGCGCGCCGCCATCTCCGACGCCAAGAACAAGCTCATGACCCCCGCCGAATGGCTCCAGAGCGCGGGCAATGACTTCAAGGCGCAAAAAATCGCGGAAGTCTACAAACAATATGAAAAGAAGCTCAAGGAGAACAGCGCGCTGGACTTTGACGACCTTCTGATCAAGACGCTGGAGCTGTTCGCGCAGCATCCGCCGGTTTTGGAATACTACAAGCAGAAGTTCCGGTACATCCTGGTGGACGAGTATCAGGACACCAACCGCGCCCAGTACGAGCTGATCCGCCTGATGGCCTCCAACCAC
>CALGYL010000399.1 GCA_937934775.1 uncultured Clostridia bacterium | reverse complement strand
ACTCGCGGCGGGAAGGAGGCGCGGCCATGCGCTATGACGAAATACCGCATCTGGGCGAACTGACCGGCCTGCACGGTGCGTTTGCTTCATCGATGCTGGAAAAGGACACGACGGCGCTCCGGCAGCGCTCGCTGATGAACAATAAGGTTGTGCCTTCCCTCGAGAAGGCTGTGGAGCGCTCCGGGCTGAAGGACGGCATGACCATCTCCTTCCACCACCACTTCCGGGGCGGGGACTACATCGTCAACATGGTGATGAACTGCCTGGCGAGGATGGGCTTCCGCGACCTGGTCGTGGCCGCAAGCTCGCTGACGGACTGTCACGCGCCGCTGATCCGGCACATCCAGACAGGCGTCGTCCGGCGCATCGAGACGAGCGGCCTCCGGGGCGACCTGGCGGAGGCTGTGTCCCGCGGGCTGATGGATTATCCGGTGGTGTTCCGCAGCCACGGCGGGAGGGCCTACGCCATCGAAACCGGCGAACTGCACATCGACGTGGCGTTTTTGGGCGCGCCCAGCTGCGATCCCTACGGCAACGCCAACGGCTACATCCGCGAGACCGACAGCGGCATCATGTGCGGTTCGCTGGGCTACGCCAAGGTCGACGCGGCCCACGCCGCGCACACAGTCATTATCACCAACAACATCGTGCCCTACCCCAACACGCCCTTCGCCATCCCGGAGAGCGACGTGGACTCCATCGTCGTCGTGGACGAGATCGGCGACCCGAACGGCATCATGAAGGGCGCCACGCGGTACACCACCGACCCGAAGGAGATCCTGATCGCCGAGGCGTGCGCCGACGCGATCGAGGCCAGCGGATACTTCCAGGACGGCTGGTCGGTACAGATGGGTTCGGGCGGCGCGTCGCTGGCGGTGGCGCGGTTTTTGAAGGACAGGATGGTCGAAAAGGGCATCGTGGCCAGCTTCGCGCTGGGTGGCATCACGGGGCAGATCGTCGAGATGCACGAGCAGGGGCTGATCAAGAAGATTCTGGACGTGCAGAGCTTTGATCTCACGGCGGCGCGCTCCTTAAAAAACAACCGCTTCCATCAGCAGATCTCGGCGTCCTATTATGCCAGCCCGTGCAATTTGGGCACGGCGGTCAACCAGTTGGATGTCGTGGTGCTCTCGGCGCTTGAAATCGATACGGATTTCAACGTCAACGTGCTGACCGGCGCGGACGGTGTGATCCGCGGAGCGATTGGCGGCCATCCCGATACGGCGGTGGGCGCCGCGATGTCGGTGATCGTGGCGCCGCTGACGCGCGGCCGGATTCCCTGCGTGGTCGACAGGGTACAGACGGTGGTGACGCCGGGCGAGACGGTGGACGTGCTGGTGACGGACCGCGGGATCGCGGTGAATCCAATGCGCCCGGAACTGCGTGCGCGACTGGAACTAAACGGCATCGCGGTGCAGGACATTCGAACCCTTCGGGACCGCGCCGTGCGCATCGTCGGGCGGCCCGCGCCCATCGCTTACGAGGACAGGATCGTGGGCGTGGTGGCCTACCGCGACAACAGTGTGATCGATTTGATCCGCCAGGTGCGGTGACATCGGGCCCGCGGACGCGCCCGTCCCCGGGCCCTGGGATTTGCCCGGACAGACGAGCGTTGGAGGTGGTCCCTTGCAGGCGGTGTGGAACGGCCCGGTACCCCGGGTTTTTCTGGAAGCGCTGGGGCTGAAGTGGGAAGAGGGCGTCGAGTCTACCGTCTGCCTGTACGACGGGGACGCGCTTGTGGCCACCGGATCGCGGCAGGGAAACCTCCTCAAGTGTATCGGCGTGGCGCCTGAGCGGCAGGGCGAGGGGCTGGCCGCTACGCTTCTGAGCGAGTTGACGCGCGAGGCTGCGGCGGCGGGGCACGCGCACATGCTCCTGTTTACGAAGCCTGCCAATTCAAAGCTGTTCGCCACGCTGGGATTTTATCCGGTGGGAGAATCCGAACAGGCCGTTCTAATGGAAAACCGCCGTTCACGGGTGGACGATTTCGTCCGCTCCATCAGGCGTGGCGGAGAAGGTCCGGTGGGGGCCATCGTCGCCAACGCCAACCCGTTTACAAAGGGGCATTTGCACCTTGTAGAGAGCGCCGCGTCGCGCTGCGGGCTGGTGTATCTGTTCATCCTTTCAGAAGAGCAGAAGGGCGCGTTCCCAGCGCAGGATCGCCTGACGATGGCAAAAGCCGCCACCGCGCACTTGCCCAACGTGGCGGTTGCGCCGACAGGGCCGTATCTGGTGTCGTCGGCGACGTTTCCGGAGTATTTTCTGAAGAGCCAGGCGGACGCGGAAAACGCGCACTGTGCGCTGGACCTTTCGATATTTGCGAAAAGGTTCGCCGCCCCTCTGGGCATACGGGTGCGCTTTGTGGGGGACGAGCCAAGCAGCGTCGTCACCCGCGCCTACAATGAACAGATGAAGCGCATCCTGCCCGGTTATGGAATTGATGTCGTCGAGCTGCCGAGGATTGAGGTGGATAATCAGCCGATCAGCGCCAGCCGCGTTCGGGAACTGTTTGGGAACGGACAGATGGACGCGATACGCCCGCTCGTTCCCGAGAGCACATTCATACGGCTGCATGGAGGGGAAAAAATTGAAGTCTGGTGAAGCCCTCCGGGGAGCGGAGAGCGTTACGCTTCAGGAGATGCTGGACGCGCGCGAGCGGCGGGCGGCGACCCAGCGCGACATCCTTTGCAGGGAGCGGAAGCCGCTCATCAGCTTTACGCTGAACCTTCCCGGTCCGTACAAAGACTTTCCGCTCGCGCGGGATGCGTTTTTGGAGGGAAAGCATCTGATCAGCTTGACGCTGAAGGCTGGCCGTCATGGGGTGTCGCATCAATTCGAGCGGGGCGGCAAAACGGGGCGCGAGGTTTTTTTCGCTGTGGACGCTCCGGCCGATGTGCTGAAGCGGCTGGTCGTTCCCCTTGAAGAACACCATGAGTTGGGCCGCCTGTTCGACATCGACGTCTTCGATGCCGAGGGTGTACAGATGCACCGGCAGGCTCTGGGCTATCCCGGGCGGAAATGTCTGATCTGCGACAAGTCGGCTTTGATTTGCGCCAGAGGGCGTTCGCATTCTCAGGAGGAGCTGTTGGACCGCGTGATCGGGATTCTGAAGAATTACGACGATTCCCGCTTTGTGGACCGGATTTCGCAAGCGGCCCTGCGCGCGTTGATGACGGAGGTGTGCATCACACCCAAGCCCGGCCTGGTGGACCGGAATAATTCCGGCTCACACAGGGATATGGATATTTTCAGCTTTATCGACAGCGGCGCTTCGCTGGTTGCGTTCTTCCGCAGAACGACGCTTTGTGCGTTGCGGTTTGAGGGGGAGCCGGAGCGGCTGCTAGAATCCGTGCGCTTTTTGGGGCTTGACGCCGAAGAGGGTATGTACAGGATTACCGGCGGGGCCAATACGCATAAGGGCGCTATTTTTACGATGGGCATTCTGTGCGCGGCGGCCGGATACCTGTGTGGACGGGGAGAAAAATTGGCGGAGAACGCGCTGTTTGAGACTTGCGCGAGGATCGCCGGCGGGGCCAGATGCGAGTTCGCGCCGGAAGCATCGCAGGGTGGCACGGCGGTGACGCATGGCGCGAGCGCTTCCTTGCGGCACGGCCTGACCGGTGCCCGGGGCGAAGCTGCGGCGGGCCTGCCGCATGTGCGGAAGTCCCTGAAGGTTCTCAAGAGGCGCCTGGAGCAGGGAGATTCTCTGGAGCAAGCTGGTGTGGCGGTGCTGATGCATCTGATGGCGGGGGTTGACGATACGAATATCGTTTCCCGTTCGGACATGGGCGCTTTGCGGGCGCTGCAGGCGGAAGTCAGAGAAAGCGCGCTCGGAGAATCAGATCCGCTTCGTCTCAAGGAATACGCCGCCCGCCTGGACCGGAAGCTGATCGAGCGCAACATAAGCCCCGGAGGCTGCGCCGACCTTCTCGGCGCTGCGCTGATGGTATACGATATCCTCGCGTTATAGTGCGCCTAACCGCAATCCGAAAAATCCGGCGTGGTCATTGACATACTGGCAGGCGGGTCACCCGGCCATCGCGCCTCATGTTGACCGCCTGTTCAAAAATCCGTAAAGCAGGGATGGCGTGGCTGTATGACGCAACCAATCCGGCTGGTCGCAACGCTGTGCGCGGCTTTTGCGATCGGCTATCCTCTGAGACGGCTGCGAATGCCGGGTGGCATGATGATCGGCGCAATGATCGGCGTCTGTGCCTTGAACCTGTTTTCCGGTGCGGCCTATGTGCCCGACGCGGTTAAGACGATCGCGCAGATCCTAGCGGGCGCGCTCATTGGTGTCGGCATCAGCCGTGAAGAGGCCAGGAGTATGAAGAGCGTACTCAAACCCGCCGCGATCCTTATTCCGTGCCTATTGCTGATCAACGTTCTGTGCGGCTTTGCGCTGCGCGCCACCGGGACGATGGACCTGATCACCGCGCTGATGGGCTCAACGCCCGGCGGTATGTCCAATATCCCGTTGATCGCCGCCGATCTGGGCGCGGATCAGGCGAAGGTGGTGGTTCTGCAGTTTGTGCGCCTGATCATGGGCATCGGAATGTTTCCGGCGATCATCCGCCTGATGGAAGGGGGTTCGCCTTCGGATGGGTGCAAGCCCGCTTCAGGCCGCGCATCCGGGCGCGCACAGCCGCTTGCGGTGCTCGCAACGCTTGTCGTGGCTGCGGTTTCCGGCTTTTTGGGCGGCCTTTCCCCGGTGCCGTCAGGCACCATGGCCTTCGCGACACTGGGTACAATCGCATTCAAAATGCTGTACCCCGCCGCCCGCATGCCGCGGCTGGTTGGTACGCTGGCCCAATGCCTGTCCGGCGCCTTTGTCGGCGCAAGTATTGGCTGGGCAGAGCTGAAGGAGCTCTCCCATATGGCGTGGCCGGTGCTATTGATGGTGATTTGTTATTCGCTGGGCACATGGGGCATCAGCCTGCTTTTGTGGCGCGCCGGATACTTCAAGAAAAAAGAAGCGATGTTGGCCGCGACGCCCGCTGGCGCAGGCGATATGGCTCTGATCAGCGCGGACATGGGCGTCCAAAACGTAAACCTGATCATATTGCAGCTCTTGCGGCTGATTATGGCTATTACGGTATTCCCCGGCATTTTGCACTTGATCGACCAGCTGTTCGGATGAGCGGGAAATAGAACCGATCGTGATTCCAAGGCCCGACGAGGCGTGTATACTGGAATCCTGCATGTTCTACAATGTATCCACAGCATTACTTCGAGGTCGTATGGGCTTGTGAGCGAACAGGGGGATATGCCTCGCCTTACTATTTCAGCGCCTGCTTCAAAAAGGTGACCGGCATGACGCCCGGCGAATACCGCAAGGCCTAGTAAACTGCCCACCTTTTTCTTTCTCCCTAAGCTCCCACCGCCTGCCTGAGCGTATCGTCAATCTCGCCTTCGAAGAAATGAATGTACCGGTTGTATGTGATCTCCACACTGGCATGTCCGAGCAGCTTCGAGATGATCTTCACCTCGACACTTCGAGCGTACAGGTTACTGGCGAAAGAGTGCCGTAAAGCGTGCAAGCCCCGGTGCTCCACGCCCGTCGCCTCGCAGGCCTTCTCCATCGTGGCCAGGAGGTTCCGGTAGCTCAGGTGCTTACCTGTCTGTGTGGCGAACACGTAGGGGCAGCTAGGGATTGCCTGCGCTTTCAGGTGCTGGATTGCTTCCAAAGCTCGGCTGTTAAGAGGAATCGTCCGCCTCCCGGATTCGGTCTTTGTGGTGCGCTGGACAGTGTTCTTCCCGTCCACCCGGACCATGTTCTTCGTGACTTTGAGCGCCCGCTTCTCCTCGTCGATGTCGCCCCACTCCAGCGCCAGTGCCTCGCCGGCCCGGAGGCCCGTCTCCAAAATTAGAACGGCTCCCCATCCATAGCGGAAGCGGAGCCGTCCATGTTTCTCTTCCGTGAAGGCGCAGGCCAGCTTTTCCTGGTCCTCCTTCTCATAGGGGAAGACCACCTTGGTGTTGTGCGACTGCGGCGGAATCTGTACGCCCTGCACGGGGCTGCGTTGAATTAGGTCGGTCAGCACTGCGTGTTCGAATACCTGGCTCAGTAGCAGCTTCTGCTTTTTCACGGTCGAGGCGCTCATGGCGTCAAGCCGGTTGATGTAACCCTGAACATCTTCTAGCCGGATCGCTCTGACGTCCATATGAGCAAGCTCGTCCTCGCAGAGTAACTTTGTTACTGTCAAGCAGAAATCCCCGTAAAATGGCAAACAAAAATCCCTAGTTTGGAAGGATATCAGGGCTAGAAAATCTCCTTTCTGTGGGCGAGCCTGTAGGAGTTATCAGAGAAGGAGAGAACCTGGCATTTGTGCGTAAGGCGGTCGAGGAGCGCGGTAGCAAGGATGGGATCGCCGAGGAGGTCAGCCCAGCCATCGAAGCCCTTGTTGGAGGTAATGACGACGGAGGTATTCTCGTAGAGCTGGGAGATGAGCTGGAAGAAGAGGTTGGCTTCCACTCTGGAAATAGGAAGATAACCGAGTTCGTCAATAATGAGCAGGTCGGCCTCTTTGATCCACTTGATACGGGCCTGTGATTTTCTTGAGATTTCAGCTGTCTTAAGGATGTGGATAAGGGAATCCATGGAAGCGAAGAAAACCTTGTAGCCTTGCTGCAGGGCTCTGTTGCCAATGGCGAGGGCGATGTGGGTCTTGCCGGTTCCGGGGGGGCCGATGAGGATGAGGTTGTAGACGCCCTCAATCCAGTTGAGATTGGCGAGCTGCTGGAGCTGCCAGGGGGTGAGGCCCTGCTGGAAATCGGTGTCGAAGGAGTCGAAGTCCTTGAAAGTGGGGATCTGCGCCTGCTTGATTCTGCGTTCCTGCGCCTTCTGCTCGCGGTAGGCGACTTCGCCGCGGAGGCAGTCAAGCAGGAACTGCTCGTTTGAAA
>CALGYL010000398.1 GCA_937934775.1 uncultured Clostridia bacterium | reverse complement strand
TCGAAGGTGCGGATGCCGCGCTCGCACAGGATTACCTGCTCGTTGCCGCCCGCCATAATGTACTCGGCGCTCATTAAAAGCTCCTGAAGGGTGTTGGCCAGGCCGCGCTTCAAAAGGATGGGCTTTCTCAGAAGGCCCAACTCCTTGAGCAGCTCGAAGTTCTGCATGTTGCGCGCGCCCACCTGGATCACATCCACATCTTTGAACAGCGGAATATGGGCGGCGTCCATCAGTTCCGTCACGATCGGAAGGCCGGTGACCGCCTTGGCCTCGAGCAGGAGATCGATGCCCTCCTTGTGCAGCCCCTGGAAAGCATAGGGCGACGTGCGCGGCTTGAACGCACCGCCGCGAAGCATCCCCGCGCCGGCATCCTTGACGCGCTTGGCGACGTCCACGATCTGGTCGCGGCTCTCCACCGAGCAAGGTCCGGCAATAATCTGGAAATGTCCGCCGCCAATTTTCACGCCGCCCACGTCCACGATGGTATCGGCCGGATGGAACTTACGGTTGGCGCTCTTGTAGGGCTCCAGAATGCGGCGGACATCCTCGACGATTTCTAGCGCCCGGATCAGGTCCATGTCCACCCGCGTGGTGTCACCGACCAGACCCACAATGGTCTGCTGCTTGCCCTGGGAAAGGTGCGTCTCAAGCCCCATGCCATGTAGCCAGTTCAGAAAATTGTCGAGCTGTGCCTTGTCGGTTTTCTCCTTGAGGATGACGACCATAATTTTCCCTCCCTTTTTGAACTAAAAGGGCCCCGCAGCGCTTGGCTGCGGGGCCCCGTCGAACCGTTTTTACCGGTTCATGCAGTCATGCGCAAAAGACCTTGCCGCGTATAGCTGGCAAAGTAAAACGCATAAAACCGCACGGACTGTTGCATTGCGTGTGACCTCCTAATGGATTGGGATCATTATAAACGCTGACCGTCTCGCTGTCAACGCGATCCGCGCGTTTTTTTCATGCTTTCAGATTTTTAATAATCGCACATTTTCCCTGGCGCTATCCCACTGCGCCCGGCGATGGTTCTCGCGCTTTTCGTCGTACATGCGGTTGTCGATCATCTGGATGAACGCATCGGGCGTCAGATCTTCCATCTCGTCGCAGGAACCGCAGCCGACGGAGATTTCGATGGTGAAGGGGAACAGCCGGCGCTGGTTGAGCGCGTTCAGGTTCTCCCGCACGCGGCTTGCGATCCGCTGCAGGTCCTGGGGTTCCCGCACTTCGGCCAGTATCGCGAATTCATCGCCGCCGATGCGGGCCACCAAGTCTCCTTTGCGCGCGCTGCGCCGAAGGGCGGTACCCACCACTTCCAGCGCGCGGTCGCCCATCAGATGGCCGTGCCCGTCGTTGATGGACTTGAAATTGTCGATGTCGATCAGCAGCAACGCGGAAGGCGCCTTCCGGCCCTCGGGGCTGAAGGCGGCCTCCAACTGGCCGTCAAACCGGCGTCGGTTCGCAAGGCCGGTGAGATAATCAGTATTGGCCTGGTTGACGATGATGCCGCTGTAGAGGATCAGCATCGAAAATGAAGCGGACAGCCAGGTCACATAAACACTCAGGCGCAACAGCTGCGCAATTCCGGCGATCGCCAGTGGCAGCATGGCGAAAAAGATCGATTTGTAATCCCGGTGCAGCATGAATTCCCGGTTGCGGTATGCGTAATAGCAGTAGTAGAAAAGGTAACTGTAACACACAAGCGGCGAAAGGATGTACGCAGGACCCCTTTGAACCTGATTCTGCTGGTTAATGGTGTAGAGAATGCCTGCGCGGAGGTTAACGAGCGTCAGCGCGAGGTTGACCATGACCGGGATCAGAATGAGCAGTTCCTGCATGCGGGAAGGCCGCGTCCCCTTATGCGTCACAGAAACCAGATAGATAACCCAGAGCGCCACCGGCACGGGTTCCATCGCGAAAACCACCGGCGTAAGCAATGGCAGGATAGCCTCAACGGCAGTTCCGCTTCTTCCAACCAGCATATAAAACGCGTATTCCAGGCTAAGGTTCAGCGCCACCGCCAGCAACATCCACAAAAACATGCCGTGGCTGAACTGACGCCTGTCGCAGATCGTCCGAAAATTCAGATAGACCAGCGCAAGGATCGCGATGCCGATCACGCAGTTCTGCGTGTAGTATATTGTAGGCATTTCCATAAACCGCGCACCCGCTCATCCACTTCGCCGCACGTCGGCTGAATGCTGTGCGCGGATTGCACCGTTCAGACGCGGGCGGATCGGCATTCCGACCAGTATAAACTTCTGCCAATATAGCACAACCGGACGGTCGCGTCAACGATCTGAATATGATATATCCATGAAGGAAAGGTTGTCTGTGCCCATACAAAATGATGCTTCCCCATAGCACAGACTCATCAGCCACAGTCCTGCCAAGCCGCATTCCAGGCTTTGGAACGCGTGAACCGCCGCGAACCTCCCTCGAACGTCTTGTTCGATCGCGGAAGACTCGCGGCGGCCAACTGCCCGTTATACCAGTTTGTCCAGCGTCAGCCCGTCCTCGGGGATGAACCTGCGCCAGTAGACGACGCTCTCCCGGATGCGCTGCAGCACAGCGCGGTTCAGGTCCGCGGTGCCGGTGAAAATTTCCAGCGTCAGGTAGAGATCCGGAAGCAGCGGCGGCAGTCCCTCGCCCGGCTGGCTGTCGTAATGCTGCTTGATGGCTTTGAGCACCTTCGCAGGCTCGATGATGCCGCGGGCGTTGTTCTCCTTGGTGAACGCCCAGTGGGGGGAGGATTTGCCATCCGTCTGCTGCAGGTGAACGATGGGCGAATATCCACCCAAATGAGACAGCCAACGGTACGGGTCGCCGTCCTCCAGGGGCGCGAACATGTAGGGATACTCGTCCATGATGGCGTTCAGCTCACGAAGCGGGAGCGTTTCGGACGATTCAAACAGCTTCACGGCCTTCTCCGGCCCCAGCCACAGCTCCGGCAGCGCCTCGCCCGCCCTGAACCGCTCGTGCAGGGCAACAAGCGCTTCGTCGCTGGGCCGGACAAACTTGCGCTGGCCATTCATGTGGCCCACATCCACCGTCAGGTAGAACGGCGCGCCGCCGATGCGGTAAATCTCGCGCATCAGCCTTTCCGCGCCCGCCACCGTCCAGGGGATCTGATGGGGCGTGTACATTTGCTCCAGGCCCAGGACGCCCAGATTGTCCTTTTTCCCAAAGGCGGCCAGCTCCGCCAGGTTTTCATACAGCGTTTTTTCAGCTTCCCGGTACAAGGCCGGGTCCTGCAGCACGGCGTCGGTGAACGCGTGGCAGAAAAGGCCCAACCCCGCGCCGTGCGCCCGCGCGGTCTTGGCCATGGGTTTGAGCCCGTTGTTCAGGACTCTGTCCCGG
>CALGYL010000397.1 GCA_937934775.1 uncultured Clostridia bacterium | reverse complement strand
TGGCCGCGGGTCGCGCCGTCAATCAGCGAGGCCTCATAGATATCGGTATCCATACCGGAGAGGCCAGCCAGGAAATACACCATGTAAAAGGGCGTGAACTGCCAGCAGATAACCGCGATCACCGCGTACAGCGCGCGGCTCGGATCGCCCAGAAGGTCGATCGTCGTCATGCCGAACAGCGGCGCAATATACTTGACGATGCCAAAGTACGGGTCGTAGGCATACCGGAACAAAAGGCCGATGGCCACAGATGAGAGAAGATACGGGATAAACCACAGAACTTTTAAGATGTTGAGCTTGCGCCCCGCAGAATCAAGAAGATACCCCAGCCCTATGCCGATGGGCAGCTGGATCACGATCGACAGAACCACAATTTTCAGGTTGTTGAGCGCCGCGTGCCAGAATACCACGTCGCCCAACAGCTTTTTCCAGTTTGAAAAGCCGATAAAGGAAGGCGCGACGGTGGCAAAGCCGTCCCACTTGAACAGGCTCAGATACATGGAATCGGCGATCGGATAGGCGATGAACACCGCGATAAAGAAAAACGCGGGCAGCATGAACAGGATGGCCACCCGGTTTACCTCGCGCCTGCGGGTAAGGGCAAGCGATGGGCGCTTGGCGCGCATTGGCATTCCTCCTTGCCGGGATCTTGTTGCCCAAAGGGGCCGATCCTGGGACCGGCCCCTTCGCAACCTTGTGTACGCTATAGATTATTCGGCGTCGATGGCGTCCTGCATGGCCTTGCAGACTTCGTCCGGCGTCATAGTCAGGCCGAAGAGCGCCTGGCAGGTATCCTTATGGACTTCCGCCATCTTGGAGGACATGTACTGGTCGTACCAGAGCTGCACGGAAGCGGCCTTGGCCACGATGTCAAGCACCAACTGCAGGTTCGGGTCTTCAACCTTGACATCCTTGACCGGCGGGATCTTGCCGATGGAGATGCGGTAGGCGACGCCCTGCTCATCCAGGCAGGTCTTCAGGTATTCGAAGGCCTTCTCCGGGTACTGGCACTTGGCGTTGATGTGGTAGAAGTTGTCGCCCACGGTGCCGACCACCGCGGTCGGGTCGCCCGCGCCGCCCTCAACAGACGGGAACGCGAACACGCCCATGTTCTTCAGGAAGTCCGGGTTCTCGCTGGTGATGGTCGAAACCGCCCAGGAACCCATCAGGTACATGGCCGCCTGGCCGGAGTAGAGCAGCATGCGGCTCTGGCCGTTGTCCTCGTCCATGCCGTTGAAACCTTCGTTGAAATAGCCAGCCTTGACCCACTTCTGGATGGTCTCGCCCGCCTTGACGAAGGCAGGATCCTTGAAGCCGTCGGGCACCAGCTTGTTGGCGGCGTTCTCAAAGACCTTGGAGCCGCCGAAGCGGTCCACCAGGTACATATAGTACATGGAGCCGGTCCACTTGGTGGCGTTGGCCAGGGCGAAGGGCACGATGCCGGCGGCCTTGAACTTGTCGCAGGCAGCTTCCAGCTCAGCAAGCGTCTTGGGCACTTCGACGCCGGCCTTCTGGAACACTTCCTTGTTGTAGTACACCAGCGCGACGGACACGTTCTCCAGAGGAACGCCCCAGATCTTGCCGTTGTAGGTGGCCTGGGCAACAGCGCCATCCATCAGCTTGTCCTTGAGGCCGCTGTCCGTCATCAACTGGGTCAGGTCGGTCACGAGACCGGCGTTGACATACTCGATCATCGGTCCGCCGGACCAGGACGGGAAGATGTCCGGCGCCTCGCCGGCGGCCAGGGCAACCTGAATCTTGGTCTTGTAGGCATCATTCTGGTAGACGGTGATGTCTACTTTGTAACCGGGATTGGCGGCTTCGAAGCGCTCCTTGGCCTGTTCAAAGGCAGCCTTCTGGATGTCCTGGCTCTGCAGATGCCAGATGGTGATAACCTTGTCCGCCTCGGCGCTGGCCGTAATCACCGACATCGAGAGCACCATCATCGCGGCAAGCAGGAATGCGATCCATTTCCTCACGAGTCTTCCCTCCCATGATTTTTATGGTCCATTCACAGTATAAGCGCAATCGATGGTCAAATCGATAGAATTATTCTCCCGCTTTCTATAAAAAACTTACTTCATGGTAAAATCTCCGCCGCAGTCGTAAACACGCGCTTTGCGACCTTGCGCACTTCGCCGGTCAGTTCCACCGCACCCTCCAGCTTGATGTCTCCGGAGGAGGGGCCGATCATCACCGTGTGCGCGCCCGGCTCGACCACAAAATCCCCGGCGCGGTTGATAAAGGACAGAATCGCCGTGTCCACCGAAAAGCGCACGGTTTTTCTCTCCCCCGGCTCAAGGGACAAGCGTTTGAAGCCCTTGAGCTCCATGACCGGGCGGGTCACGTCATAGGCGCAATCGTCCCGGATGTAGAGCTGCACGACTTCTTCACTTGGGCGGTCGCCCATATTGGTCACATCTGCTTCCACAACGATTGTACCGTCTACCGGCGCTTCGGCTGGCAGTTTCAGATTGCCGTAGGCGAAGCGGGTATAGGTCAGGCCGTGGCCGAACGGGTAGCGCGGCAGGTTGCTCTCATCCACATACGAGCCCTTCCAGTGGGACATGCCGCCGCTGGGGCGGTGCGCGTAGAACACCGGCACCTGTCCCGCCGAGCGCGGGAAGGTGATGGGCAGGCGTCCGGCGGGGCTGATCTCGCCAAACAGCGCCTTGGCGATGGCTTTCGCGCCCTCCTCGCCCGGAAGCCACGCTTCCAAAATCGCGGCCAGATGTTCATCCTCCCAGTTCAGCGAGAAGGGACGGCCGTTCACCAGCACTAGAACCACCGGAACGCCCGTCGCGTGCAACCGCTTCAAAAGCTCAAGCTGCCGCCCCGGCAAGCTCAGCGTCGCCCGGTCGCGGGCCTCGCCGGATGTGCAGTCCAGAATCAGACCAGCCTTATCGCCCATCACCGCCAGCACCAGTTCCGAATCCTTCGCGGCGACTACCGCCGCCTCAATCTCATCGTCGCTTCCGTCCAGTACGCCGCAGCCGCGCCGATGGGTAAACTCCACCTCCGGGCGGTGCTTTTTCAGTCCCTCCAGCACGCTGTCCATTTGAGGCAGCGAATCCTGAACGCTGTACTCCCCTTCCGGCGTAGGCGTGGAGGCGAAGTTGTCCTCGTTCTGGTCGATCAGCGACTCCACATGGGCCGGGAACGAATAGTCCCCCAGCATGTTGCGCACGCTGTCGGCGTTTGGCCCGACGACGGCGATTTTCCGGATATTCCTGGCGATGGGCAGCGTACCGTCATTTTTCAAAAGCGTCAGCGACTTTTCCGCTGATTTCAGCGCAAACGCGTGCTGCGCGGGGGTATGGAAGTGCTCTTCCACGCGCTCCTCGTCAACAAACGGGTTTTCAAACAGGCCCAGCGCGAACTTCATCTTCAGGACGCGCAGCACGGTCTCGTCCACCTTGGCCTCGTCCACCAACCCCTCCCGAACGGCCCGCACCAGCGGCGCGCCGTAACAATCGGTAGAGGGCAGCTCCACATCGACGCCCGCGTCCAGCGCCATGCGGGCGGCGCTCTCCACATCCTTGGCCGCTTTGTGGCAGGTGTGAATGAGATTGATCGCAAAATAATCGCTGACCACCAGCCCGTCGAACCCCCACTTGTCCCGGAGCATCTTTTGGATCAGATACTCGTTCGTATGGCAGGGCACGCCGTCCAGTTCATGGTACGCAGGCATAATGGCCTTGAGGCCGCCTTCGCGCACCGCCGCCTCAAACGGGTACAGATAGGTCTCCTCCAGCTCTCTTTGGGAAATGTGGGAGGGCGCCCAGTTCATGCCGCCCTCGCTCGCGCCGTAGCCGACGAAGTGTTTGCCAGTGGCCACGATGCCGCGCTTCGGATCATCTCCCTGAAGGCCGCGAATGTAGTTCACGCCCATCTGCGATACGAGGAAGGGATCCTCGCCATAGGTTTCTTCGGTCCGGCCCCAGCGGGGATCGCGGGTCACGTCCATCAGCGGCGCCAGCGCCTGGCGCGAACCCACCGCCGACATCTGCTCCCGGATGTAGGCGCCCATTTCCCGGGCGATTTCGGGCTCAAAGCCGGCCGCCACGCCCAGCGCCTGCGGGAAGACGTCGGCATCCCGGGATAAAAAGCCCGCGCAGCTCTCCTCATGTACCTGCGCCGGGATGAAGACGCGCATGTTGTCCTGTAAATGCTTCTGAATGCGGTTGACCAGCCGTGCGGTGTCCCTGGGTTTCAGACTTGTGCAGCCGCCCGCCCGGGTGATCTGCCCGATGCCGTGCCCCATGCGGTTTGCCGCCTTTTCCGTATCAAACTGAAAGTCGGTCAATACCTCATATGCCCAAATGCCGCTGAGCTGCGCGACTTTTTCTTCCAGCGTAAGGTGCTGTAAAAGATCCTGCGCTCGAATTTCCGGCGCGTTGGCGCTATCCTGATAAACCCGCATGGGAACCCTCCTGCTCATGAACTAAAGCTTCGAAATTTATCATCAGTATACAATGCCCCGGGTGTAAAATCAATGAAACAAACCATCCTCGTTCTGTATTTTTGTGATGTTTCCGCGATTTAATAAAAAGCCCGCATGCTGATTGAAAGCAAGCGGACTTTGTGGATAACATGAATGTGGTCAACCTTTCTTCTGCGCCTCGCGCATAGAACGGATGTAGTCCATGCAGAATTCGTCCTCGCCGCTTAGCGCCATCGCGGCCCGGAGGGACGCCTTGACCGCGGGCGACGTGATGTCCACAATCGGGCTGTCCAGCCCTTCCGCAACCGCCATCGCGAGGAACGTGGCCGTCACCTGCGCGCGGCCCGGCAACCCAAACGAAACGTTGGAAATGCCGCCGGTCAGGTGTACCAGCGGATGCGCCGCCCGAATGCAACGAATGGCCTCCAGCGCGGCGCGGGGCTTATCGTCGCCGGCGGACAGCGCCTCCACAATGCAGTCGATGTAGATGTCGCTTTCGGGGATGCCCGCACCCGTCAACCGCCCAATCAGTTCTTCCGTGATTTCAATCCGTTCCCGGGCACCCTCCGGCATGCGTTTTTTCATTGGCAGCGCGATGACGCCCGCGTGCAGCGACGCCGCCGCAGGCAGGATTTCGTCGATCCGCTCGCAGGCGGTGACGGAATTGAAGATCAGTGCCTGTCCATGCACTGCCTCCGCCGCCCCGAGCAGCGCCGGGACATTGGGCGAATCCAGCACGACGCCACAATCCGTGTACTCCTGCGCGAGCGCCGCCAGGTGTTTGAGCATGGGCAGTTCATCCGCGACCAGAAGC
>CALGYL010000396.1 GCA_937934775.1 uncultured Clostridia bacterium | reverse complement strand
CCGGTGCCCAACGTCCTGTGCCAGTTCGTACAGCACAAGCCAGACGGCGTACTCGCTTTCCAGATCAACCACGCAGGTGGTGCCGTGTCCCACGGACTTGATCGGCGGCACGAAGTCGGTTGGGCTGACTTTGGCGTTGTCCAGCCCGTTGGCGAACGCCCACAGCATGACGCCGTTCTTACCAAACCGGGCACGTAGGTTTTCTGGGTCCAGCTGGGCCAGTTCCCCGATGGTCCGGACGTTCGTCTGCGCCAGCTTTTTGGTGGTGGCCGGCCCGACGTAGAGCAGCTCCGACACCGGCAACGGCCAGACTTTCTCCCGCCAATTGTCCTCGTGCAGCACGGTGATCGCATCCGGTTTCTTCATATCACTGCCCAGTTTCGCAAAGATCTTGCTGAACGACACGCCGATGGACACCGTCAGCCCAAGCTCCTCTTTTACGGTCTGGCGGATTTCCTCCGCCACTTCAAGTCCACCCTTCCGGACGCTGCCGCACCCGCGAACCAAGAGCCACGCCTCGTCCATGCCGAAAGGCTCAATGTCGTCCGCGTACCGGGCATAGATCGACCGCACCAGACGCGAGTATTTCAGGTACTGGTCGTACTGGGGTGGGACGCAGATCAGGCCGGGACACGCTTCGCGCGCCTCCCAGTTCGCCTGCCCAGTCTTCACACCCTTCGCCTTCGCTGGGTACGATTTCGCCAGCACGATCCCGTGCCGGTTTTCTGTCGAGCCACATACCGCCACGGCCTTTCCCTTCAGCGCTGGATCCAGCATCATTTCAACTGCGGCATAAAAACAGTTGAGGTCAGAATGAAGCACAATTTGACTCACTTTCTCCTCCGCTCCCTTCTCGTCCGGTCCGGGAAAGTGCCATTTCGCCACCGACCGGATACGGTGAAACGGAGCATAGCACAACGCCCGATTTGGAGTAAATAGAATAAAAAGAACGATTGTTCGTTTTATAGCACACGAATGACGCGAACCTCTTGAATTTACTGCGAAATAAGACCAAAACCGAACATATGTTTAAATTTTCTACGGTCGGCGCGGCGCGGTTTACGGGTCAATTACCTTGTGTTATAATGCAGTCGTTAAGAGAAGTAAAGACAGAACGCCGCTTTTTCAGGAGGATGCGCGATGAAACGCAAGAAAGAACCCTATTCGATCGGGAACATACAGCAGTTTCCGCTCAATAAAGAGACCGCGAAAGAGCAGAACAAGCGGATCTTTGGTGAGAAGATCCGCAAGTTCCGCCTGCTGCGCGGGATGAACCAGCCGAAGCTGGCGGCGCACTTGGGCGTCACAAAGAACTCCATTACGAATTGGGAATCGGGCGTCAGCCGCCCGGAGTTCGATACCGTCGCGCAGCTCTGCCGGGTACTGGACATCTCGGCGGACGAGTTCTTTGGGCTGCCCAATCGCGTCGAAACGCTGGCCTTCGAGGAGCGCGAGCATCTACGCCGCTTCCGAACGCTCACGAAATACGAGCGCAGGTCAGTGGACAAGCTGATTGACGCGATGATTGAAGGAAGCGAGTTGGCGTTTCGTGAGGAATGCGCGAAGAACTTCGAGCGCTTGGGCCGCGCGGCGCTGCCTGCTTCCGCCGGCACCGGTATGCCGCTGACGGAGGTTGGGGATCGGGAGTACGTGTACTTGCGCGTGAACCGGGACGTCTGCAGGGCGGACGAAGTCATCACTGTCAACGGCGACAGCATGCTGCCGACATTCATGGATGGCGACGACCTGCTGGTGGAGCACACGGAAGCGCTGGAGCCCGGCGAGATCGGCGTGTTCGTCGTAGCGGGCGAGGGCTATGTGAAGGAGTACCAGCGTGACGGACTCCATTCCCACAACCCGAAGTACAAGACCATCCGCCCGACGGAGGACGACAACATCCATTGCATCGGGCGCGTATTGGGCGTCGTAGACGACAACTGGCGGGCAACGCCTGAGGAGCAGGCGGTGCTGGACGAGATCCACTCGAGCACGAAGCACACGTAACACCTGATCTCGGCAAAAAACGGCGCCATATGCGCCGTTGTATTTCCTATTCGCTTATTCTAGGGAGGGGTACGGATGCAGACCGAAAGGCAGCGTTCCTGCAAGGTGTATGTTTCCGTAAAGGTTGAATTTGACCAGAACGGGCGGATGTTTCCTCGCTCGCTTCTATGGGAGGACGGGCACGAGTACGAGATCGACAGGGTGCTGGACGTCCGACCGGCATATGCCGAACGCGCGGGTGGCCAAGGGGACCGTTACAAGATTGTCGTGGACAACCGGGAGCGGTATCTATATTTTGAACACAGTGCAGCTTTCGGCGAACCGGTGACAGGACGCTGGTTCGTTGAGCGGCGGGAGGGCTAGGAGGCATGCAGAAGCGAAGAGAGGATCGCAACAATAACCGTGAAAAGGTGCTAGCCTTCCTGATCGAATTCGTCCGACAGCACGGATACAGCCCCAGCATCCGGGAAATCGGCCAAGCAGTGGGACTGAAGTCGCCATCCACGGTGTATAACCACCTCCGCCGGCTGGAAGAGGAGGGGCGGATCGCGGTCTGTCAAAAAAGGCCGCACACACTGGAAACAGCCAGAGTGCAGATAAAGCAGGATACTGATCGAGAGAACCTGCAGCGGCGAGTGCGCATCGACCTGGCAGACGGCGGCACCGTCTACCTGGACTATGAGATTGAGAAGCCCAAAGCTGCGCCGGTTGAGGTCACGTTCGGCGGCATTCTGGATGCAAAGCAGATAAGGGGAAAGGTTTCGCGCGTCATTGCTTTCTGTGTGGAGCAGAACGACGAGGAACAGGAGGGTACAAAATGAACAACATCATCCGCAGGCACACGAAGCCGGCATACAATCGCTGCGCTTCCACGGGGTACCGCCCCGCCAAGATGCCCTTTGGTTATGACCAGGCCGATCCGCGCTGCATCGAGTTTATTGCTCGCCTGAAGGGTACGATTGAGGCGCTGATCGACGAAGGCTATCGCTGCAGATCTAGACATCGGAGCGCCGCATCTATGGAGAGCTACCCAGTGTTCTTCTCCCCATTCATGCCATACTGCAACGCGAAACAACGCGCAGTCCGCCTGCCATGACGCACCAGTTCCCTGAACGCGGCATACGATGGATTAAAGCCTGCGTCCCGCGCCGCAAGCTTCGATGCCACGCGGAGAAATGAAGCGCGATCCAATCGGGGCGGCTCATGTCTTTTGCTTTCGCGGGGGTATTTCATGAGGGGAGGGGAATTTGGCATGGCTTATCCGACGCAAATGCCCGTCACGGTGGTGACCAGCCGATCGCAGGCAGTCAACCCCAACGGATCCGGACTGACGGTATATCTTGATTCTGCACCCTATCCCACGGTCAGCAGGGGTACGGACCCGGATACGGTCAGGATGCTCAAGGAAGACTACGCCGGCGCGGTCAGCGAAATGACCGCCATTTCACAATACATATACCAGAACATCCAAAGTACAGACAACGAATCCTTCGCCAATGCGATTCTACAGATCGCAATCGTTGAGATGAGCCACCTGGACATGCTCGGCGACGCCATCCTGGCATTGGGAGGCAACCCCACCTTTGGTAATGGGACCGTATTCTGGCAAGGGAAGCTTGTCAACTACGCCAGGACACTCCCCGAAATGCTAAGGGCAGACATCGAGGCCGAGACACAGGCCATTGCGAACTACGAAAGGCAAGCGGCAAAAACGGCGAACGCATCTGTCCGTGCTCTGCTCGAACGCATCGTACAGGATGAGCAACTGCATTTGCGCTTCTTCCGTGAAACGCTCGCCGGCCTTACAGACCCGCAGCCAACGCCCGCCAAATCGGCGCTTCCTGCGGTCCCGAGCGAACTGGACGCGCTCGAATCGGGCGCCGAAGACATCATCGACTACATTGGTAGCATGGACTGGGCAAAAGCTGAAGCCACGGTACAGGCGATGAAACAGGATCTCGCCGATCTTGAGCCATCCTTCAAGGCGGCAAATGTTCCGACGCCCATTGTGAACGAAATCCGGACGAGGCTGACGATGTTGGAAGCGCAGGTGAAGGCCAAGAACGCGTATGCCGCCAAGGTTCAAGCCAACGTCATCACCAAGGTCATCCCCGATGTATACGATCACTATCAGGTGACGGCGCCGACCGACCTGGGCAGACTGGACTATCTGGGAAGAGAAATCCTGCTCAATGTGGAGAAGGGGGACTGGACTGCGGCACGCAATACAGCGGCGGAAGTTCTAAGGGTATGGACAAGGCTCAAGCCCACCCTGAACGCCACCGCGCAAAAGAGCGCCGCCGACTTTGAATCCACCGTAAACGCCCTGATCGGCGATGTGGGAAAGAAGGACAGCGCCGCGACGGCAAAGGACGCGAATGCGCTGCTGGACAAGGTCGACGTGCTGGAACAGGCTTATACCGGGTGACCCATTGAAGAAATGTGCCTGCCGGACCGGTGTGTCCAGCAGGCACAATCATTGGTTATCCGGTCCTTGCGGGAACCCCACCGTCAGTCCGCCACCTCCGCAGTGCCTTCCGCCTTCTCTACCGTGAAGGTGACCGGCGCGTAATTCATGGCATGAAGCGTCACATCAAAAATCAGGCCGTTGGCGGACGTGCCGTACAGGCCGTTCATGTTGCCATAGTAGTGGTTCGGCGTCGTCACGTCGTTGTCGAAATGGATAGTCGCGGTCTTGCCCGCGGCGATCTCCAGGCCGTCCAGCTTGACATAGTAGCCTTCCTTCGTCCCGTCCTTTTTGTCGGTGATGGTGAAGTAGGCGTCGAAACCGTTCAGCGCGTCCGAGCCGGTGTTCAGCATGGTGATCTCCAGATGGTCGGCGGTCTGGTTGTCCTCGACCCGCGCGTCCTTGATCTCAATGGGTAGCGCGGTCGTACTGGTCTCGGCGATCGGGTTCTCCGCCATGAGCGGGTCGTTGTCGTCCGCGTCGTTCACGCCGTCGCCGTCCGTGTCCGCCGCGTAGGGGTTGGCGCCCAGCAGCTTCTCCGCCTCGTCGGGAATCCCGTCGCCATCCGTGTCGGTTCCGGTTGCGCCCGCGGCGCTTTGTGCGAGGGCAAACTGAGCGCCCGGGCCACCGACCACCAGAAAGCAGACCAGCATCATCGCGATGATCCAGCGAATGTTCTTCATACTTGTTCCCTCCCATAATTGGTTGCTTGGACTACAGGCATTTATCCTCACGCCTTGTGAAGAGCATGGACGCGCAGAACCAAAGGATCGCGTTCGGCGCAATGAGGCAGATCACATCCCACCACTTGATGCCCATGACCTCCCAGACGGTATTTGTTTCAAAGCCGGGTTTGACGTTCAGAAGGGCGAATCCCGCGCGCTCAAAATGCTTGAGCGGCGACAGTTCCTCAAAGCCGTTGCGCAGCCATTCGTAAAACCCGAACTGCATGAGCAATTGTTTCTCCTGGCCCCGGCTCATGCCCATCGACGCGAAGAAGCCGCCGCTGATCTGGTTGTCCATGTCCATCGTGTCGCCGACCTGGGGCAGGATGAAGGAGAGGATCAGCCAGATCGTCACGGTCAGGAGCAGCGCCTTTTCGCTGTTGCCCAGGGCGATGGTGAGTAGCATACTCAGTAGGAAGAAGAACATCATGTACAGAAAACCGACCAGGAAAAACATCATGAGCCGAAGAATTTCGTCCGGCGTGAGCCCCCAATGCCCGATCACCGGCACCGCAGCGGCGGAAAGCCCGTAAAACAACGCCGATATGGCAAGCAGCAGCGCCAGATTCCCCAGCGTCTTGCCGCCGACCACCGCGCCGCGGGAAGTCTGCCTCGTCAAGATCAGCCGCATGGTGCCCGCTTCGCGCTCCCTGCGGATGGCGGCGTTGCCCAGCACGATGCCGAGCAGCGCGCCCAGCATGCCGATGGAGTTGGTGAAGCTCTTGGACGCGCTCAGCGGGTTCAGGTTGGGCGCGGCGGGGAAATTTGTCTTGCCGATGGACTTGAGTAGCGCCACCGACTGATTGTAGCTGTCCACATTCACCCGCACCTGGAAGGTGCCGAGCACGACGGAGACGACGACCAGCGCGACCAGCATCATCAGGAGGATCAGAAACAGCTTGCTTCTGAGCGCGTCCCGAATCTCCTTGCCGGCAAGCGTCCTGACCGAAAGCGTCATCGGCTTCATTCCAATGCCTCCTCTCTGTTCGCGGCATGGAACGCGGCGAAAAGCGGCGCGAGGCCCCATGCCACCAGGTACAGCGCGACCGGGGCCTGCGCCTGCATCAGAACCCCGAACCCGGGCGAGGCGAGGCCGTCCGCCTGCAGCAGGGCATTGCCCAGATTCGTAAACTGGGCGGCCGGGGAGAAGAGGCTGATCAGCCGGGACAGCGCCGTCTCGGAGGGAACCTTCGTGACCATGCCAGAGAGATTGCTGATCGCGAAGGCAAAATTGCGTTGTGTGTCCGCGAACTGCGGGATGACGAACGTGATGAAAATCCATACAATCATCATGACGAGAAAGGCGAACGCGCCGTCATGCGCCTTCAGGGAGACCCACAGCGCGCTACCGTAAAA
Source organism: uncultured Clostridia bacterium (assembly GCA_937934775.1). Classification (GTDB taxonomy): domain Bacteria; phylum Bacillota; class Clostridia; order Christensenellales; family Aristaeellaceae; genus JAEZHK01. The sequence continues at coordinate 20,392 of CALGYL010000396.1, read as the reverse complement.
CGTCATCATGTACACGAACGCCATCACGAGGCAGATCGCCAGCCGTGCCGCCTCCTCCGCCGTCGGGACGAGCTTGGTCGTCACCATGAACAGCAGCAGGTTCATAAGGAACGTAGCCGCGAGCATCGCGGAAATCATGCCTGCAGCGCCGGTCAGCTTCCCCGCTACGACATCCCGCTGCGTCACGGGATGCGTCAGGAGGATGCGCAGCGTGCCACTCTCCCGCTCGGCGTGGAACGCATTATAGCCCAGGAAGATGGCGAGCACCGCCCCGATCATCACGATGTAGTCCACGATGTTGGCCAGAATGGAGAGCGGATAGATCTCCGGTGCGGCGGGAATCTCGCCGCCCTGCTCCTTGGCGAGCTGAACGATGTCCTGATAGGCCTTCATCTCCGCGCCTTTCGTGGAGGAGCCGATGTACACCGACGCGACGGACATGATCAGAAACAGCGCCGCCATGACCAGGAAAACGTCGCTATGCAAGGCGGAGCGCCATTCTTTTCGGGCGATCACCAGACGTCCGCTCATGCCTCGTTCCCCCCAGCGATCTTGAAGTAGATTTCCTCCAGTGATCTGCAATCGGAATATCGCCGCTCGAGCTGTTCCAGCGGCTCGGCCGCCAGCAGCTTTCCGTGGCTGATGATCCCCACGTCCGTGCAGATCTTCGTCACCTCGGACAGGAGGTGCGTGTTCATGAAAACCGTGGTGCCCCACTCAGTATTGATTTTCTTGAGAATGTTCCGGATGTCGAGTGTTCCCTGGGGATCGAGGCCGGAAGTGGGCTCGTCCAAAAACAGCACCTTGGGGCGGTGAACGATGGCCTGCGCGATGCCGACGCGCTGCCGCATTCCCTTGGACAGGTTTTTCACCTTTTCCCTCGCCCAGTCCGAGAAGTTGAGCATCCTCAGGACCCCGTCAATGCTGTCCGCCGGGTGTTGAAGCCCGGACAGCTTCCCGAAGAATTCCAGGTTTTCCTGCACCGTGAAGTCGCCGTACAGTTGAACGTTTTCCGGCAGGTAACCGATCAGCCGGCGCACTTTCAGCCGGTCTCCGGTCACATCCATCCCGTCGATCTCGGCGCTGCCGGAGGTGGGTCTGAGCAGTGTGGTCAGCATGGAGAGCGTCGTGGTCTTGCCGGCGCCGTTGTGACCAAGGAAGCCAAAAATCGCACCCTCCCGGATGTCGAGATCCACGCCGTCAACCGCGGTAAAGTCCTGATACTTTTTTGTGAGCCTGCGCGCCTTAAGCATACGGTTGCCCCTTTCGCCGGGAGGGGGGATCCCCCTTCCCTGTTTCCACTTTCGTCGTTATTCTATTCTTTGATAATGAGAGAGCAATGAGAAGAAAGGGAAGATTACACGAAAAAAGGGGATGAGACAGAACAATTAAGGGAGGATGCTGCGAGTGTCTGAAGTGCTCACGGATTTCCGGGCGCGCACGCACGCAGGCGAATGATTCTTCCGCCCAGCGTGCGCAGCCTCTGGAAGATGAAGTAAAAATGTGCCGCATTGCAGGTCGGGCGGCGCTGCGATGATTATTTCCCTTTTGCTGTTTTGTTCTGGAGTTTTTGCCGGCGGGCATTGCCGCGCATCATGCGGAACAGGTACCTCGCGTTCAGGATCGAGGCCGCGAGGATGGAAAGGCAGAAGACGAACAGGAGGCCCTTGCTCAATGTGCTGTCCATGAACTCCATGGCGGGATTCACGCGGTCGATGAAGTAGAAGATGATGAACATGCAGCTGATGATGATGTTCACATGGCACAGCATGTACCAGAGCCTGAGGTGTTTCACTGCGCGCTCCCTCCAATATAGATAATGTCGCTCGTCTTACGGCCGCCCTTGTACGGCTGATTGACGATTTCGCCCTGAAAAACCATCATCGCGCTCTGACCGCCGTCCAGGTTGTAGGCGTCCTTGCATCCGAGCGATTCAAACAGCTTCGAAAGCTGCTGCATGGTCGCGCCATTGGAGTAGCCGGACTGCCGCCCGTCGATGACGACAAAGCAATAATGGCCGGGCTCGTAATACCCGATCGCGCAGCGGGGGTTGAGCCCCTGAATGTCGCTGTCAAAGGTGTCGAGGGCTTGCCCGTCCTCCAGCAGTTTTGGCCCGAAGGACCACGCTTGATACGCGCCCCGGTCGACCGCGGCCTGCAAATCGAAGTCCGCCTTAGAATAGGCCTCCATCACGCCATCCGCGTACAGGACACAGGTATCGGCGTTGACGCTGTCGCGGTACAGATCGCCGTTCCGGATGACAACGCCCTTTTCCCGCGCGCCGTAGTAATCGCCGGTGATGGCGAGCGTCGCGCTGTACTCGTTGGCCATGTCCAGGGGCATCTCCCGGAGCCCCCTTCCGTAATCCCCCTTCGCGAAGCCCGTCATGAAGTACGCGATGTTCCGGATCCAGACATCGGCGATATAGCCGGTGACTCCGCCTTTTTCCAGCTTGTCGATCGAGATGCGCACATCGCCGGACTGAAAGCTTTTATATTTCCCCTCGCCCGTGTCATAAGCGGGAAACGCCTGGGAAAAATCGCCAGGCGCGGATGTCGTTTGGACGGCGGGCACCGCGGAAGCGGAACTCTTCAGGGGGTCCGAGGCCTGAACCGGCGTCGGCGTACCCACGCCGGTCGCGGAGGAGGAACGCGCTTTGGCGGATTCAACGCTGACGATGTGCCGCTTCGCGTTCCCGAGATAGACCGGCAGCACGTGATGGAACAGCGCGAATACGTTCAGGGCCACGATCAGGCCAATCACATCGAGAATCACGACGCGCCAGCCGCTCCCGCGCGCGCTTCCATACCAGCCCATGTCGGTCACTCCCCCTTTGATTACCCATGGTAGCGTCCGAAAATGAGCGTTTCGTGAACGGGCGATGAGAATCCCATGAGAAACATGGGGAGCGATGGCATTTTCCGCGGGCATAGGGTATAATCGGAACATCGGGAGGATGATTCCGCCATGCGCGTACTGGTCATCGAGGATGAAGAGGAAATCGTAAGTTTCATAAAACTTGAGCTCGAGCACGAGGGGCATGAGGTTGAAACGGCGTCCGACGGCCGCGGTGGCCTGCAAATGGCGCTGGAAAGAGACTTCGATATGATTCTGCTGGACATCATGCTGCCGGAGCTGAACGGCCTCGAGGTCCTGCGGCGGTTCCGGATGCGCAAAAATACGCCGGTGATCCTTCTGACCGCCAGGGACACCGTCATGGACAAGGTGACCGGCCTGGACGCCGGCGCAAACGACTACATCACCAAGCCGTTTCATATCGAAGAGCTCTTCGCCCGCATGCGCGCGATCGCCCGCACGGCGGGAGAAGCGAGGGCCGAGGCGGGCATCCTCACGCTGGACGACATCGTGCTCGACCGGCAAAAGCGGAAGGTGACGCGCGCCGGAGAGGATATCCCGCTCACAAAAACGCAGTTTGACCTCTTGGAGTACATGATGTTGAACCGCGGCATCGTGCTGACCCGGGAGCAGCTGCTCAGCGCGGTGTGGGGTTATTCTTACGTTGGGGACAGCAACATCGTCGACGTGTACGTACGGTATGTGCGCATTCGGCTGAGGGAGCCCAGCGACAGCAAGCTCATTGAGACAGTCAGAGGAGTCGGATATGTACTTCGCGGCATGGCGTAAAAACGGAAGCCTGTCCAGGCGGATTCTGGCGACTTATGCCCTGCTTTTCTTTCTGACGCTGCTGCTCCTGTCACTGAGCGTCTTCTTCACGGCCTATCGCCATTTGGTGGGCCGTCAGGAAGAGAGCATTATCGCCGACGCGGAGATCATCTCGGACAAGATCCTGGAGGAGGTGCGCGGCGGCGACGCGCTGACGAACCGGGAAATGCTGTCGGAACTGAATTCGGACGCGAGCCTGACGCTGCTCGTGAAAAACGCGGCCGGCGCGATCGTGAACAGCTCCCGAAACTTCAGAATCGACGAGGCGCAGGTGCCGGCGTGCTTTGAGAAAGCAGTCCTTTATTCCTCGAAGGATACCCCAATGCTTCTGTGCTACGAGCAGGATATTGCGGACGAGCTGGGAAGCGTCGGGACGCTCGCGCTGGTAATCGACATGCGGGCCGAACACGATTTTCTGCGCATGCTCGGCCTGATGCTTCTGGGCGCCAATGCGCTCGGCGCTCTGATCGCGCTGGCGGCCGGATGGGTCACGACGCGCAAAATGCTATCGCCCATTGGAAACATGATCGAAAAGGCGCGTACCATCGACAGCCGGATCCTAAGCGCTCGCCTCGACGTCCCAAAGGCGGACGACGAGCTTCGGTCGCTTGCGCTTACGATCAATGAACTGCTCGGCCGGGTGGAAGGCGCTCTGGTTCGTCAGGGTCAGTTCACGCAGGACGCGTCCCATGAGTTCAGAACGCCGCTCTCCATCCTGCAGGGCAACGCAGACCTTTTGGCGCGCTGGGGGAAGGACGATCCCAAGGTGCTCGACAAGTGCGTTTCGTCCATCCAGCGGCAGGTGGAGTACCTGCACAGACTGGTGGAAAACCTCCTGTTTCTGGCGCGGGGGGACACCGGGCTTCAGATTGTGAACGCGGAGCGGATTGACCTTGCCCCATTTTTTTCGGAAGTGATCGGGGAACGCAGGGGGATCGACCCCGGGCACGTCTACAGCCTGGATTCGAAGGAAGCCGTCGCGCTCAAGGCCGACCCGGCGCTGATGAAACAGCTTTTGTATATCCTAATGGACAACGCGGCCAAGTACACGAAGGAAGGCGGCGCGATCCGCCTGAAGTACGCCCGGACGGACGGACGCGTCGAGCTGTGCGTCGCGGACGAAGGGTGCGGTATCGGGCCCGAGCACCTTCCGCACATATTTGAACGCTTCTACCGGCTGGACAAGGCGCGCTCCCGCGCGACGGGCGGCATGGGCCTGGGTCTCTCCATCGCGCAGGCGATCGTCAAGATGCATGGAGGAACCATCGCCGCGGAGAGCGAACTGGGAGCGGGGACCCGGATCACCGCGTCGTTTCCCAATTAGCGCGATCCCTCTTTGACCGCCCGCGTTGTAAGCGCATTCTCACAGCGCTCTCATGATATTCTCATAAGAGGCGACTATGATATAGCCCGTCAGGATGTTATGGGAAATTCATCAAAATCCATGAGGCTGCAAATGCGTGACAAAAGAGCGAGGAAGAGCCCGGCCCGCGCGTCCGGCTTTCTGAAGTTCGCCGCCTCTTCCCTGATCAGTTTTTTCGCCGATTACGGGATGTACAGCCTGTTTATATTTCTCACAAGGGGCCTGGGCGGGCCCTCAGTCCCGCTGTCCAACGCCATGGCGCGCGTGCTGAGCGCGAGTTTGAACTTCTGGATCAACAAGCGTTTCGTCTTCCACAGCCGGGATCGGGCATTTTCGGCCGGGGCAAGATATGCGCTGCTTGCGGTGTGCGTCCTGATGGGCAATACGGCGCTTCTGAGTTTTCTGGTTTATTGCCTTGGGTTGGGCGCGTTCGCGGCAAAGCCGGTTTCGGAAGCCGTGTTTTTTCTGGTGAGCTGGTTTGTTCAGAAAGCGTACGTCTTCAGAAAACAGGCCCGCGGCCCTGCCTTGCATGGATACCGGGCGGCAAAATAACGGAGGAAAGAAATGGCTGATTGGCTTACAAGCCTTGACCTAAAAATACTGAGCTGGATCCACGATACGTTCTCCTCCGGTTTTCTGGACCGGGTAATGCCCTGGATATCGTTCATCGGAAACGGCGGGATGATCTGGATCCTCGCGGCCTGCCTGCTATTGTGCACAAGTCGCTACCGCCGGAGCGGGATCCTGCTGCTCGCGGGACTGGCCGCCGGGGCGCTGGTTGGAAATCTCCTGCTGAAACCGCTGATCGCGCGGGTGCGCCCGGTCTGGCCGTATCCGGTCCCCGCGCTGCTTGCCCGGGCCCCGGCCGGGTATTCGTTTCCATCGGGCCACGCGTTTTCTTCCTTTACCGCCGCGACAATTCTGGCCCTGACGGACCGGAAGTTCGGCGCGTTCGCCCTCCCGCTCGCGTTCCTGATCGCGCTGTCCAGGCTGTACCTGTACGTGCACTTCCCCAGCGATGTGCTCGCCGGCGCCATCCTTGGCGCGGTCATCGGCTGCTTTGTGTATTGGCTCGGAAAAAAAATCCCCCGAAACGGCGGGGCGGAGAAGGATTAAACCCTGGCGTTTCGGGCGCCTCAGGTGCTATACTGTCAGCGGTCGCCGCACAGTGGCCGCATACGGAGGGACTGACCCCGAAGTCAGGGAAGGGAACCCATGAGCGCCATATTGTCCGCATCCGGGCTGAAATTCAGGGATCTGATCGAGTATCCGCCCATCGATATTTCCGCCGGGAGGGCGACCTTCGTCACCGGCGAGAGCGGCAGCGGCAAAAGCACGCTTTTAAAGCTCTTCAACGCCACCGCGTCGCCATCGGCGGGGACCATTTTGTACGAGGGGCGCGATATCCTGGGCATGGATACGGACGGGCTGCGGCGGGAGGTGCTGCTCGCGTCCCAGAACGTGTTCCTGTTCGACGGGACGATCCGGGAGAACTTCGAACAGTTCTACGACTACCGGGATGAGCAATGTCCCGGAGAAGCCGGGATATCCGGATATCTGGCGCTGTGTTGTGCGGATTTTCCTCCGGACGCCCGGTGCGAGACGCTGTCCGGCGGCGAGAAGCAACGCGTCTTCCTGGCGATCCACCTGTCCCTCTCGCCGAAGGTGCTGATGCTGGACGAACCCACCTCGGCGCTGGACGAGGCGACGGCGGGCCGCCTGTTCTCGCAAATCAAGGCCCATTGCGCGGAAAAGGGGATCACGCTGGTCGTCGTCTGTCATGACCGGAAGCTGGTCGACGCCTACGCCGACCAGGTGATCGCGCTGGGAAAGAAGGTGAGCGCATGAAGGGCGTCGTGGAGATGCAGCTCTGGCAGTTCTCGCTGGTATACCTGCTGCTCTTGATCGTACTGGCGGTGATGAAGAAGTGCCGGATCAACCAGACGAAGCTGCTGATCGTCGCCAGTGCCCGGATGACGCTGCAACTCGTGCTGGCGGGGCTGGTGCTCACCTACATCTTCAAAAACCCGCATCCGGTGTTTACGCTCCTATACCTCGCGGCCATGACGGGGTTTGCGATCTACCGGGTGCTCTCCAAGAACAAGGGCATCAACCGGCGCTTCCAGTGGGTGATCGCGCTGTCCATCGCGCTGTCGGGGATTGCGGTTATCGTGTTCTTCATCTGCGTTGTAGTAGGCGAAAGCTTGTTTAACCCGCAGTACGTGATCCCTATCGCGGGCATGCTGATGGGCAACACCATGACGGGCGTGACGCTGGGCGTCAAGACGTTCCGGGAGAGCCTGAACGGTCAGCGCTCCAGGGTCGAGGCGCTTCTGAACGTTGGGGCGACGCCCGAGAAGGTGCTGCTGCCGTTCGTGCGGCAGGCGCTGGAGACGGCGCTGCTGCCCACGCTGAACTCCATGGTCGGCATGGGGATCGTGTCGCTGCCTGGCATGATGACCGGGCAGATCCTGTCGGGTACGCTGCCGACCACGGCGATTCTGTACCAGATCTCGATCATGGTCGCCATCTGCGCGACGGTGTGCCTGTCCTCGTTCGGCGCGCTGTACTTCGGATACAGAACGCTGTACAACGAGCGGAACCAGATCCTGATCTAGCGTCACGCGGGGAGAGAGACGTCAAAGCGGGTGCCGTCCGGGGAAGAGGCGACCCGGATCGTGCCGCGGTGCAGATCGACGATCCAGCGGACGATGGACAGCCCGAGCCCGCTGCCGGTGCGATCCCGCGCGGAATCCGCGCGGTAAAATCGTTCAAAAATGTGGGGCAGGTGCTCGGGTAAGATGCCGGGGCCGTCGTCCGATACCTGAAGGCGGCACGCGCCCTCCTCCAGCCGCGACTCGACGCGTACATGGCCGCCCGGCTTGCCGTACTTGATCGCGTTTTCAATGAGGTTCAGCGTCAGCTGGGTGAGAAGGCTTTGGTCACCGGTGAGCGGTGCGCTTTGAGCGTCGAGTTCAAGGGTGATCCCCCGCTCGTCCGACATATTCTGCATTTGATCACAGACCGCGCGCGCGACCTCGGCCATGTCCATTTTCTCCATGGAGACCGGATATCGCCCTTCGTCGCCGCGGGTGACCGTCAAAAGCTGCGAGATCATGCGACGCATGCGCTGCGCTTCGCCCAGAATGGTCTGGACTGACTGACGCGCGTCCTCGTCCAGGCTCTCTTCGACGGCCAGCGTCTCGGCGTATGCCATAATCACGGATACCGGCGTTCGCAGTTCGTGGGAAGCGTCCGACGCGAATCGTTTTTCGCGCAGAAACGACGCCTCCAGCTTGTCCAGCATCTCGTTGAGCATTTCGGTGAGCGCACCGACCTCGTCGCGCGAGGGAGCAGGGCTGATTCGGGTGCTGAGGTCGCCCGACGCCACAACCTTTGCCGAAGTGATGATGCGCTCCACGGGTTTTAGCGACCGCTTCGCGACCAATAGCCCCAGAAGCCCTGCGGCGGCCAAAATGAGCGGCGCGCCGACCAGGCCGACCATGCGCACGGTTTCCAGCGCACGTTCGAGCGCGTCCATCGTTAGACAAGTTCGGATGCGCAGATTGCCGTTGTCTTCAGTATCGAACCCATCCATCAAAAGATAGAGCGAGCCGCCGGCGCGCACCTCGCGCGTACGTCCGGGCAAGAACGGAAGCGCCGCGAGCTCCGCGGACATATTGTGGGAGGCGATGGTCTGCGTACTGTCCGTGACCAGGTAGGCCGCGCCGGTGGGCAGGTCGGCGCTGTCCTCGGCGTCCGAGGCGGCCCGGGCTTCTGTCCCGTCGGCTTGCTCGATCTGCGACGCCACCTGGTCGTTCGCCATTTTCAGCAGGTCGCGCTGGCTGTTCATCAGCGCGCTGCGCATCGCAAAATACAACGTGGGCAGGAAGATGAGCAAAAGTAGCGCCGTGAGCGCGCTGTATAGCAGCGTCATCTTATAGCGGATCGGCATTCTTCTCATTCCTGTGCCTCCCCGGTCCTCAGCACGTAGCCGTAGCCGCGCACGGTATGTACCAACTTGGTCGCCGCTTCCCGGTCGATCTTGTTGCGGATGTAGCGGATGTACACATCCACCACGTTGGATTCCACCAGCGTTTCCCCACTCCACACATGATCCAGAATCTGCGTTCGCGTCAGCACCATGCCCTGGTTGTGCATCATGTACTGCAAAAGCGCGTACTCCTTGGCGCTGAGCGAGACGCTCCTCCCGGCGCGGATGACTTCGTGCGTGGCGGGATTGAGCGTCAGGTCGTCCAAATGCAGGAGCGCGGGCGTGACGGCGGTCTGCCGCCGGAGTAGCGTCCTCAGCCGCGCCAGCAGTTCTTCGAACGCGAAAGGCTTTACCAGATAGTCGTCCGCGCCGGCATCCAGGCCGGTTACGCGGTCCTGTATGCTGTCGCGCGCCGTCAAAAGGAGCACACCCGCCTTGTTGGCCTCCTTTCGAAGCTCCCTGAGTATCGTCAGGCCGTCCAGCCCCGGCAGCATGATGTCCAGCACGATGGCGTCGTAGGGGGCGCAGCGCGCGTAGGCCAGCCCGTCAATGCCGCTTGCGCACGCGTCCACCGCATAGCCTTCCGCCGTCAACCGCTTCTGAAGCACCACCCGGAGCGCGGGATCGTCTTCTACAATCAAAACGCGCATGAATACCTCATCCCTTGTTCATATCAACAATATCGTATCATGGCCGCATGAGAAACGCATGAGAAACAGGATTTGTTCACAGATTCCAAACGCGGCGGATTCTGGAAACTGTCAACAATTTGCCCATATTTTCTCATGGGACTTTCATCTGTCGGCTCTATCCTGTGGCCATGCCGGACAGATCCGGCGGAAAAAGGGAGGTTACAGGTATGAATCTGACCATGAAACGATGGATGGCGATCCTGTGTGCGATGCTGTTGGCAATGAGCCTTGCCGCGTCGGCGGGTGCTTCGGCGGAGGCCGTGGCGGCCGGCACCGCACAAATGCAGGCGAACGACGGCGAGCAAAACGACCAGGCCGAACTGGGCGCGCTGACCGCCAGCGCGAACGTCTCACAGACTGACGCTGAGAAGGCGTTTCAGGCGCTGTATCCCGATTGGACAGTCGTCAGCGCGCGGCTCGAGGATGAGGACAACGTGCCCGCATACGCGATCGAGGCGACCGACACGAGCGGCGCTACGCTCGAGGTGACGATCAGCGCCATGGACGGCAGTGTGATCCCGGAGCGTATCGGTGAACGGAACGGGGAGAATGGTCAGAATGAGCAGGGCGATCAGAACGAGGGTGAGCCTCAGAGCGGGAACAACGAAGCCGTCTCCGACTGATAAAGCGCGAAAAGATTCGCAAGAACCCTTAGGGAACTGAACATCCGAACATGAGCGCCGCCCATTGGACGGCGCATTTTGTCACAGTTTTCCAGGCGTGATACCGCAAATGTTGGCATGCATCTGCAAACGACTTCCGGTCAAGATATGTCCGAATAAATTGGTTTTGAGGTGATGCGCATGAAAAGGAAATATCTGTTGTTCGCAGTTGCACTTTGTCTTGCGGCGCTGTCTCTGTCAGGCTGCATGACCGCCACGCGCGCTCCCACGCCAACCGCCACACCGTATGTGACCGTGGCGCCCACCCGGACGCCGACTCCGACAGCGACGGCGACGACCGGCACGCAAGGTTCGAAGATGGCGCGGCCGAGACAGTTGGATGAACTGGAGACGGCCGCCGAGGACATCATGGACGACGCCGGCGCGGGCAATTGGACCAAAGCGCAGCAGAAGGTTGACACGATGAAAAAGGATCTGACCGCGCTCGGACCCGTCTTCCAGTCCGCGGGCGTGCCGTCCAGCTTGGTGGCGGGCATCCAGACGCCGCTCAAATCGCTGGAACAGAAGGTGAAGTCAAAGGACGCGATGGGAACCAAGGTACAGGCCAACCAGATCACCAAGGTGATTCCGGACGTCTTCGACTATTTTCAGGTGACCACGCCGACCGATCTGGGGCGGCTGGATTATCTGGGGCGCGAGGTGGCGCTGAACGCCCAGCAGGGGGACTGGACGGCGGCGGGCAGCAACATGACCCAGATCAAGCAAGTCTGGGCGCGGCTCAAGCCCAACCTGAACACCGCTGCGCAAAAGAACGCCGCCAGCTTTGAGTCCAGCGTCAATACACTCTCTGGCGACGTCCAAAAACAGAATGCCACCGCCGTCGCCAAAGATTCCACCACGCTGCTGGACAAGGTGGGCGTGCTGGAGAAGGCTTACGGCTGAGGCCCATTCTTCACATAGATCAATGAGGCAGTCAAATGCGACTGCCTCATTCCTTGTTTATGATATATTATTGCAGTGTCTGAAGCGACGCCTCAATCGCGACCGTACAGTCCCCCGCGTTCTGATTGGGCGACCGCAACACGCTCAGCACTTGGTCTATTCCGTCGTCCACCTCACTCCACTTGGCGCTGTCCAGCGGCTTCAGGAACGCCGCGGCGTTGTCCCACGCGGCCTCCAGATCCGTGGCGCGATCTTTGGCCGCCTGGGCATCGCCCTTGTCGACAGCCGCCTGCGCCTGTTGCTCGATGGTTCGGAAGGAAGTCAAATCGTTCCATGAGTAGGGCGACGCCAGCGCGCCGCTCGCCAGCGCGGAATGGCGTACCTGATAGCCGAACCCGGCCGCTGCGAGTAGAACGAGCAGCACCGCCGCGGTCTGCTTCAGCGCCATTCCCGGCTTTCTCCAGGCTTCGGATGCTTTCTTCGCGTCCGATGCCTGGCCGCGCCTGTCCAGCTTGGTCAGGGACAAGAAGACCACAGTCATCAGGATCGCGCTCAAGAAGATCAGACTGGTCCCCGCCGCGCCCAGGCCGAGGCCACCGTTCTCCGGCGGCTGCGACAACAGGTCGCCCAGCGACGCGCCCAGCGGTCTCGTCAGGATATAGATGATCCAGAAGCTGAGCACCGCATCCAGCCCCAGTCTCCACGCGATGGCCGTGCACGTGATCACACCCGCCACGATCAGCCCAGTGGTCAGATACCCAAGCCCCAGGCTCTCAGCCATCAGATCGCCGGCGGCGGTACCCAGCGCGAACGTGAACAGGATCGCGAGCCAGTAGAACGCCTCGCGCCCGGTCGTATAGATCGAATGAATGGAAAGCGTGCGTTCCCGGGCGTACCATGCGCCGAATGTGACGGCCAGCGCGATGCTGAACAGAATCGTGCTCAGTTCCAGCGGCACACCCATCGCGTCGGTCAGGTTGTCGGTGACCAGCGTGCCGAACACACTGATCAGCACGACCGTGAGCCAATAGATGCCCGGCACATACCGCCTGGCGCGAAACTGAAGCGCAAGAATCGTCGCCAGCAGTACGCCCATCACAACGGAGGTTCCCGCAAGACCCATTCCAAGGTTTACGTTCAGGAAATCGGAGAAAGTTTCACCCACGGTGGTGCACAGCACCTTGATGATCCAAAAGAAGATGGTGACTTCAGGGACCTTGTTCAGCATTCGCTCGGATTGCCCGCGATTCATGATCTCGCTCCTTACGTTCGACGTTTTTCCCAGGTACTGGCGGTATTGTAAGCGGCCATAATGAGAGATGAATGAGAGCGGGCGATCGCCATGCTGTAAAGATTTGAAAGCGGACGGCGCTTGGAACACCCGGACTTCGCCCGCGGAGACATGGGCGGATACTTTCTATGGGAACAGCTCCTTTGCGGAGATTCTCCCGCGCTCCTGTTCACACAACGTGCGACGAAATTTTACGTTCCTTGCTCAGAGCCGGGCTATACTGAGCCTGTCCGCTGGGCAGGCGGATAGATACAAAAAAAGGAGATGAAAACCATGAACAGAAACACAAAACAAAAGATGAAGTGGGGCGCGGCGCTCGTGGCGCTGGTGCTGGCGGTTCCGGTGTTCGCGATGGCGGAGACCGCGGCACAGACACCCGCGCTGGCGGCGCAGACTGCCACGGCGGCGGACAGCACGGCCAGTACGGCCACCCGGGCGCAGCCGATGGACCACGGCAGGTGCGGCTTCGGCCTCGGCGGCTACGGCTTGAACATCAGTTCGCTGACCGACAAGCAGAAGGCCGCCTACTTGAGCGCGGTTGCGCTGTACGAACAGGTGGAGGACAAGGTACTTCAAGACCTCGTGACCGCGGGCGTCGTGACCCAGGCGGACGTGGATGCCTACGCTACGCTCAGAGCCAACGTGAAGTCGCTGGCGGAGTTGGACCAGTCCGCCTGGACCGCCGACCAGTACAAGGCGTTCTATGAGGCCAACGAGAAGACTGGCGACAAGCGCACGGCGGCCATGCAGGCCCTCGTCACCGCGGGCCAACTGACCCAGGCCCAGGCGGACGCGCTGAGCGCTCGGGGCCAGGACAACCTGTGGACCAAGATCTCCAAAAACGCCGGCACCAGCCCGGCCATCCAATCCGCCATCCAGACGATGCGGCAGGCGCGGAAGACGCTGGTGAGCTCGCTGAGTACCGCGGGCATCCAGGGCAAAGGCGGCATGTTTGGCGGGTTTGGCAAGGGTCCGAAGGACTTCGATCAGGGCAAAAACAAGAACGGCAATTCTGACATGCGGGACGGCAAGGGCGAAGGTAACCCCTCCTGAAATTCCCGGGACAAGGCGGGGAGGTTTCCCCGCCCTGCCTTTTCCGGACAGCCCATCACATGGTTTAATTGTCGGCCAGCTTTGGGAGGCGGGCAGCAGGAGGGTATTGGCCGTGGAGGGCGGCAGGACAGTGGCAATGCGTGCTGGGCGGCGTTAAAGCATTTGGACGTCTCGGCTCCGGCGATCCGCGCCACGCCTGCCGTCTGCGGGAAGTAAAGGATATTCACGCGTGGCGCCCTCAGTTTACGACCCACTTTATTCCGATGATCTCCTTTCCGGACGACCGGAAATAGGCCGTCGAGCCGCCCAGTCCTATGAAGCGCAGGCGCTTGTCGAACGCCATCTCCTCCCCGGCGTCGCCGGATATTTTTACGATGCGGTCGTTATAGATCGCGTAAAGGTCATTTCCATCCGAGTAGAATTGATTGAAGTTGGAGGCGGGAAGGGTGAATTTGCTCCGCACAGCCTCCTTTTCAATGATCGAAATCGAGCGGGTGTCGACGACGGACTGCACGTAAACGCGGTCCTGAGCGTCACGCCCCAGCAATCGTCCGGCCTTCATGCCCGCGAAAGGCTTCCCGTGCAGGTATAGGTTCGTTGCCTCGTCATTGTAGTACATCGACTTCTCCCCGTTCAAGATGACCATGTTGTCGATCACGCCGGACAGGGAAAGCTTCGTCACATTTTCCATGACATCCATGCAATAGATGGTATCGCTTTCGATTCCGCTTCTTACTCGCGAATAATTTATGAAAACCAGACCTGTTGCACCGGAATATACCATATCCTTGATCTTCGTCCCGGCTGAGAGCGCCAGGGATTTATGCACTGTGTCCTGATCGCTCTCGATCCTATAGGAGTGGAGGTAAAAATTCTTTTTGTTCGACGTACAATACAACAGGATGTCCCTGTCGGACATCAGGACCGGCCTGTAAATGTTGCTGCCCGCGATTGCCTTGATTACTTTGTCGGATTGAATATCGTAGATTTTCAGCTCGGAGCGATACAGATAGGTGCAGTACCTGCCGTCAAATGAAAAGGAGATATCCTTTGCATCCAAAGGGATGCCGGTCATGGCGGAGGCGGGAAATGACAGCGCGGCAGCAGGCGAAGGGGCCGTCGCTGCGACGGCGCGGGGCACGGAAGCCATCGCGGACGCGCAGGGTGTGGCGTTGGCTTGTGCCGGGGCCGAGTGAGGGCTGAGCACGACGGAGTTGTCCAGATGAGCCAGGGTCGCGAAGCACAGTCCGAATGAGATGACCGCATAGAGGCAGGTCAATTTGAAGAATAAAAGCACATTTTTCAGCAGGAGATCTGTTTTACGCATGATACGCTCCTAACGCATGACCAAAAAGGCCGTGGCGATTGAGCGCTCTCCGAGGATGTCGCAAGGCGCATTGATCGTTTTGCCCATGTAGTTCATGGTCGTCGACGAACCGCCGTCCAAATTTGCGGCATTGTATGCGCCATATTGCATCAACACGCTCATCACATCCGTGTAGTTGGCACCGGCGCTGCGCGGCTGCCTTCCGTCGATCGTCAGCAGCAAAACTGCTCCATCCTTTCGCTGCCCGATGGCCGATCGGGGTTGGAGGGATGTGCCGCCGGAAGTGACCAGCGGCTCGCCGTTCAAAATCAGCGCCGGGCCGAAGGATACGGCGCACCGAAGGTTGCTCCTTTGGATTTCCCCCAGCGTCATGCCGTTTGAGATCACGAGGACGTCATCCCGATTAAAGCCGATCACGCTGTATGGGCCGGCATCCTGTTGCACGGACTTGTTCTGACCATTCGCGATAACAATTCCTTCCGGATTGGCGCCCGTCCCCAAGAAATTGTCATCCAGAAAGCCGCCGGCATTGATGCCGCCCAACGCATTGTTCGCTTTTACAATTCCGCTCAGTGTGGAGCCCACCGTGCCCAACTCAGGAGCCACGCCCACCTCAATTTTGGACGGGTCGTCGACGATCATCAGCTTGCCCTGAAAAACAGGGCCCGACACGTCCACAATTTTTACATTGGTGAGAGGCACGGCGCTCGAGGCTGGCAATACCCGCGCCGGCGCAGCCTTGACCCTGATGCTGCGAATGTCTTCCCGTACGTCCTTCGTGACCGGGCTCGTTCTAGCCAAGATCGCGTTGATCTCGTCCGTGCTCAAAAAGGCGGTGGCAAAAAACTTGTTCTGGTTCGTCGCCATGCTCATCGTGACGACATACTCCCGATAGTTGCAAAACGGCCCATGGTACAGCAACAGAATCGCAAAGAAAATCACGAACCCCGTCACGCAAACCACGGCGTGGGCAATAAAAAGGGCCAGAGGGATCCTTCGCTTCCTGCCGGAGTTTTTCCCCTTGCAGCGCCCGCGATACCCGCGCTCATTCATGGCATATTCCACATTTCCCTTCTAGAAATCATTTATGATTCTATTCTGCAAAAATGAAAATGCAATGAGAGCAAAACAAGCATTGTTTACATGGGGTTGAGAATAGATCAAAACAGGCATATTGCGTCGCTTATGGAGCGTTCATTATAGTTTGAGCAGGGCCGGTTGATCACGTTCCCATCATAGTACATTGTTGCAGACTTCCCTCCGTCCAAATTGTACGCAACTTGGCAATGAAATCGGATGAATACGTCAGCCAGTTCTTGGAACGTCATGCCGCAGCTGTATCCGGTCTGGCGGCCATCCACGACGACGATGATAAAGTGATTCGGTTCAACCATTCCGATGGCTGTGCGCGGCTGTTTGTTGTGGATGTCCGTTGTGTCCACGCTGTAGGGTTGATCGAGGCCCGCGCAGGCGGCGCCGCCCGCCACCAGGGCGGGTCCAAAGGAATAGGTATTCCATACGCCCGCCCGCAGCAATGCCTTGCCCGTCGTATCCGCCTCGTTGTACGACTCCATATGCCCGTCTGCGTAGATCGCCAGGCCTGTTCTTGCCGGAGCGTCGCGGTACAATACGCCGTCGCGAATGATGATGCCGTCTGTCCGGAAGCCGTAATAATCACCGTTTACTGCGAAGGATGCGCAGACGCGCGCCGCCATCGAGGAGGTCTTTTCGAGGACGTTCTCCCCAAATTCGTTCTTTGCAAAGCATGCCAGGAACGATTTCCCATTGGCCACGGTGATATCGGCTACGAAGTAGGTCACCTTATTATTGCCCTTGCCACGGGAAAACCGTTTGACCGAGAGGCCGCTTGAAGAGGGTACGGCCGCCGTGGGGGAAGCGGACTGCGCAGCAACTTCCCTCGGATAGACGATTCCGCTGATATGGATGTGTTCCACGAGATACCGATTGCATAGCACCCAGCCGACCGATGCTGACAAAGCAATGAAGCACAATAAAATTGTGACTCGCCGAATCCGCCTGCGCTTCATGGTATGTTGTTTCAAAAAGGATTTTTGAGTATCTTCCGGTTCGGAAGTACTTTGATGAATCCTTGATGCAGAGCTTCTCATGGTCGGCAACATATATGGGTACTTTGCGTTCAACGTTTGTGCAGATTGTTCGCGATTCATGATCGTGCTCCTCCCACTTGGGCTTTTCCAGATTCCAGCGGTATTGTACGCGTGCAACATGAAAGGCAAATGAGAAGATAGAGTGGTTCCGGATAAAGCCCGGATACGCGGCCGTGATCGTAACGAGGGATTCGTGGGCATCAACACAACGTCTGTGCAAGCGCCCGCAAGATGCCGCATGAGAAGGATAGCCAGTTCATAGGATAGCGAAGATTGGCAGGTGAATGAGATGCCCGAATGGCATATCAACAGGGTATGTGTGCCAACTATCGGGAACAACTGGAAGAGTCTGTCCTCGACGAGGTTTGCGACGCTGGTTTTTATGCGCAAATCGCCAATGAGGCTCCATCTGAAATTCTTCGTGAGATCACAATCAGTATTGTCGGTGATGAATACGGTCACGCACGGCTTCAGGCTTCCCTTCTGGGAATCTGCCCCCCGCCGATTTCCACTCCGCCTGACTGTCCCGCTGCAACCGGAAATTTCGCGCAGGATGTGGAAACTGCGATCCAAGGCGAACTGGGAGCCATTCGAAGGTATTCAGTGCTTGCGATGTGCGCGCCAACCTACCAGATTCGGTATCTGCTGACCTCGATCCTCGGCGACGAGTACGCACATTCGCGTATCTGGACCGCAATGCTGCTCGCCCCGTCACTTTGTCCAAGGTAACCAGGTAGACCAGGTTTATTTGTACAAAAGAAATGATGTGGTGATATGACGTTTCGCTGGTGCCGGTTACCCGGTGCCAGCGAAGCTAACTTCAATTAGGTATTGGTTGCATGATAGCTCCGGGCAGAACGTCGTTCGTACTTATTTCCTTCCATCTGAATCTCTCCTTCTATGGGTTGTACCCCTGCATCATGCCGGAAGCAATATGGACAACCGCCTGTACTGCATATCAGGAAAATTTACGATTTTCGCCGGATGCTTTCTTGTGTAGCCATCGAAGATTTGCGAGGGGCACTTTCTCCCTATAAAGAAAAGCCCTTCTCAGGACTCCATTCACAGGTACCTTCCAGCTGATAACTGCAGTTGCATCAATCGTCGCCGTCGCCAAGCGTTTTCGTGCGCTGAAAACCGTTGCCCATCAGCCAGGAGAACAGGTAGTCCATGCGGCAGATACCCGGTAGCAGCCCGTCCGCCCATGTTCGCTCGCGAAGCGCTGCATGGCGCACCGGATGATGTCAATCTCAAACGCGTTCCCGTCGATCTCAAGGTAGCGGATCATCCAGTCCACGGATCGTCAGCGCCATCGTCATTGGCCAAGCGGCCACAGCGGCAGGAGTATTCAGTCCACTGCTTCTTATTCTCGCGTCGGCTTTGCTGCTCGCTTCGTTTGCCATACCGGATTACACGATTACTAACCCAATCTGGATCCTGAAGATCGTCGCGCTTTTTTGACGGCATTTATGGAATTCTATGGTCTGGTGTTATTTTCTCGCGCCGCACTGTGGCCCAACTGAATTAGTCGGACCGCAAGCGCCACGTACGGCTGCACATCGCCTCTCGTACCAAGTGTCTGTATGCAGACGTGCATCAAATCACCCCAGTCTAATCGATTTCCCCACTTGCGGCCATCATAACCAAAGCAACCATGAATGTCAATGGGGGCTGGCATGAGGGATTGGATAGAGAGGGATGAGCTTAAAATTGAACGTGGTAAACGGCGTGAATTTGGGCTTGCATTATTTCATGTGACCGTATATCAACCACCTTGCAGGTGAGCCGGAGGTCCTAGGGTTGCGGTTATCAGGTACTACTAATTATTGATCATGCAAGCATGATGATTGGGGCCTTCGATGTGCTCGCTCATGACGGTCACCTTACTGCTGAACCAATTGAGGGTTGATGGCAGTTGCCATCCGGTTTATGCATATGGCCTGATGGCAAACCGTTTCCCTTTTCGGCGCGATCAAGAATCCCTTACCAATTCCCGAATTGCGAGTATTCAGTCATTCGTCCTTGCCATCAGAAAGACCCTGCTCTCAAACCCTTGCCATCCGATTTTCCGCAAACCTGATGGCAACTTTCTCGCGACCTTTCTGCCATCAGAACAGCTCCAAAAAAAACAAAAACCCGATGTCAAACATCGGCGGAAACCCCGTATTTGCTGGGTTTGTGGGCTCGGGTAGGACTTTCAAGACCAGCGCCTTCAACCACTCGGCCATCTCTCCAAGAGATAAAACCAGCATTAGCTATTATATCAGGGTTTCCAGGCGAAGTCAACGCCAAAAATGGGGTTTTGGTGGGTCCGATGGGGTGTTTTGCGACTGTTTTAGTGAGGTTGGGACGGTTTTCGGAGGAGAGAGGCAGGTCGGTATCGCTGATCCTGGGTCAGACGTATGGGGCAAAATGAGTGGGAAAAGCAGTGATGACTTGCATGAATGCATAAAATGGGGGATGTCAGGCGGATGTCAGTTGGATGTCAATGAGCAATTAGGTCCCCCAAATGCATCACCATGTCGAAGAGATTGTAATTAAGCCAACCTCCCTCGCTCAGTCCTTTCCTTATAGAAATGCCATCTCAATTGATGTAGCGATTAGCAATGGATAGAATAGCCATTGTTTTGATTTCCACCGTTTGATAGGAGGTTGCCGCTTTAGCGGTCTGGCAGGATGAAGTCAAACGGTGCATTCCGTTCGCAGCGGAGCACCCCTTCCGAGAAAGTCAGTTGCGCCACCTGCAAAACGCTCCGTCGCTGCGCATACGGCTGGACCTCGTCCTCGCCTGAATAGCCATAGGCTCCCGCGCCGGGATGGACAAAATAGAAGATATAGGCCTGTCCGGGGACTATCAGCACATCGGCATGATGGCCACGGCAGTTGTCACCCGGCCGGGTTCCACCCACAGAGAGTAGGTTCCCCTCTTGCCGCGCCCAATGGGTCAAGTTGTCGCTCTGATAGACAGCCATGCCGTCCCACATGTCGGCGACTAGAAAGTACCGCCCGTCCAAGGAGAACACGTTGGGCCCCTCCTGGCCGCAGTCGGTTATCTGCGCGCCGATGGGCCGCCAGTGGTAGAGATCCGGGCTGTCGGCGGCGTGGGTGTGGGACTCGTCGTCTTCGTCCTTGTACCAAAGCCGCCAGCCGCCCTCCAGCAGCGGGTGTACGCAAGCATCAATGGCCCGGCCTCCGGGCAGCGGCAGGACACTTTCAAATTTCCAGTCCCAAAAGTTCTTGCTGGTATAGTGCAAAATGCGGCGCGTACCTACCCAAGCGGCGGGCACGCCGGTG
>CALGYL010000395.1 GCA_937934775.1 uncultured Clostridia bacterium | reverse complement strand
AGTCGGCTCATAACCGATCGGTCCGGGGTTCGAGTCCCTGAGGCCCCACCAGAAAACCCCGAAGTTCGCGGTCATTTGGCCCGGTAGTTCAGTTGGTTAGAACGCTAGCCTGTCACGCTAGAGGTCGTCGGTTCGAACCCGATCCGGGTCGCCAAATTAACTCGAAAATGCCCCGATGGATTTATCCCTCGGGGCACATGCCTCGGTAGCTCAGATGGTAGAGCAAGGGACTGAAAATCCCTGTGTCGACAGTTCGATTCTGTCCTGAGGCACCAATTGATTCGCTGATGTAGCTCAATCGGTAGAGCAGCTGATTTGTAATCAGCAGGTTGCGGGTTCGAGTCCCATCGCCAGCTCCATTTTCGAGTAAGCGGTGGTCAGAGATGGTTCCATCATGGATGGGTTCCCGAGCGGCCAAAGGGAGCAGACTGTAAATCTGCCGTCGCAGACTTCGGTGGTTCGAATCCACCCCCATCCACCACACATGCGGGAATGGCGGAATTGGCAGACGCGCTAGATTCAGGTTCTAGTGAACATTTCGTTCATGCAGGTTCAAGTCCTGTTTCCCGCACCAAAGAAGAATGCCCGGAATCGTTGGATTCTCGGGCATTTTTTATGCCTTGGAAAAGGCGTTTGACCACAGTTTTGACCACAATTGGCTTATTTCCGGCTCTCTATGGCCGCCTGGATGCGGGCTGCCGCGTCGTTTTGCATCTCTTCGGTGACGTGTCCGTAAACGTCCATTGTGAAGGCGGCGGAATAATGCCCTAGCGATTCCGAGACAGTTTTGACGGGGATTCCGAGGCGAATTCCCTCCGTCGCGTAGGTGTGCCGGAGATCGTGGAAACGGCGGTCAGGTAGTCCGATAGAGGTAACAATGCGCTTGAATCGGTGCTCGACCGTTGCATGAGGGATCGCGTCGCCTATTTCGTCTGTAAAGACAAGCCCCATTTCGTTTCTCCACAACGCGCCCGCCTTCATCTTTGATTCAGCCTGGGAGAGCCGCACGGAATTCAGCATATCCATGACGGCGGGCGCGGGCTTGATTGTCCGAGCTTTTCCGTTTTTGGTACTGCCAAATGCCCGCTCCGTGCCTTTGCCTCGCTTGAGTAGAAGTTGCTTGTCAATCTTGATTGAACCTTTTTTGAAGTCCACACACTTCCATTGAAGCCCTAAAAGCTCGGACAGGCGCATACCCGTATAAATTGCCACAAAAAAGAGTGGTTCGCTGGGACTTCCTTTGGCGGCTTGAAAAAACATGGTGATCTGTTCGCCTTCAAGCGGCTGGACTTCCTGCCGCTCGGCTCGGGGAAGCTCCGGCCTGTCTGCTGGATTGGTTCGGATATAGCCAATCTTGACGGCTGTATCCAATGCCTTGTGAATGGTTCCATGGATATTCTTGACCATCTTCGGGGCGAGGCCGGAAGCTCTGGAGAGCTTGTTTACAAAGGCTTGAATGTCATGTGGGCGAAGATCAGAAAGCCTTGTAGCTCCAAGGGCGGGATTTATATGTAGCCTCACGTTCGATTCATATGTTTTGATCGTGCCGGGCTTGACGCTGCCAGTGTATTCCTTCACCCAGATTCCGAGCCATTGACGCAGAGGCATTTTCTCCGGCTCGACGAAAGTGTTATCATCAACGGAAGCTGTTGCGGCGCGCAGTTTCTTGGCTACTTCCTCGGCTGTTACTCCATACACACTCTTGCGGTTGAGCTTGCCCGTGCCGGGATCGCGGCCCGTGGTGAACATGGCTTCCCAGCGCCCGTCTTTGCGCTGGCGGATGGTTCCGCTTCCGTTGGTTGATCTGCCGCGCGCCATGACTATTCCCCCCTCAACTCATCAAGCGGACTTGGCTTTGCATATTTTTGAATCTCTTCTAAGTCGGAAATGTATGAGATCGCCTTTTTTTGACCGTCAGAATTCAATTCATGAAAGTGACTCAAGAGAATGGCGGCGCGCTCGGCGTCCTCATCGCCAACAATGCCACGCAGGAGATCACTCGACTTTTTCAACTTCTCCCGTTGCTCTTCGTAAAAAAGGCGACGTATTTCCTGCACGGCCTCCGTCATGTCAATCGTGATTTGCTTTGGCCTTATTTTATAGAATTCGGTATCAGACATAAACGCACTTGGGCTAACATTCAACACCTCTGCAATCTTCATCACGACGTTAAGAGCCGGTGATTCCGAACGACGCGCGAAGAGGTTGGACATCGTGGAAGTGGGTACGCCTGCCTTAATCGCAAGTTGTCGCCTGCTCATGTTCCGTTCCTTCAATAACTCGTCAATTCTATCGTACATATCCATTTTTTTGCCCTCCTTGCCAGCTCCATGAAGATTCTAGCACGGAATAGACCCAAATGCAAGCAAAAGTTTTCCGAGATTGGGGTTGACAGATGAACCCAAGATGGTTTATAATAAAGTTGCAGTTGGGATTACTGGGGAGAGGCGGTGGCGGTTATGGAAGTTTGCAAGCTAGCGTTCACGCTCAAAGAAGCCGCAGAGGCGGCGGGTGTTTGTGTTCCTACGATGTTCCTGTGGGCGAAACGCTCGGATTTCCCGGCTCTGCGCGCTGGGAGAAAATGGGTGATTCCAGTCGACGGCTTCCGGAAATGGCTCGAAGAACAAGCCGCCCAGCGGTCGACCGTGTGAACCTGTTTGACGAACTCCGGCGAATTCCGGCCTCCGAAGCCGCAGACCGCGCCGGTCTAGTTTTGACCGCGCGCGGGGCGCGCTCTTGGACGCGCTGCCCGGCGTCGGGGGAGCGAACCGCGAGCTTATGCCTATATCCCGACGGCGGCTGGCGCTGCTTTTCGTGTTCAGCGGGCGGCGATGCGGTGGCGCTCTACGCGCACATTTACCGGATGTCGCCTCTAGATGCAGCGCGCCGACTGGCGTCGGATTTCGGAATCAGCGCGGACAGGCCCAGCGGCCCGCCAAAGCCCACGGCGGGGAATTTGCGCCGCGCGCTCGAACACTTCCGCGCTGACCGGCTGGCCGCGCTGCGCGAGGCGCGGAGGCTGGCGGATGGCGTGGCGCGTTGCCGGGCTGCGATCGGAGGCCCGGAAGCGTGGAGCGATCAGAATTTCGTGGGCGCGCTATCGGCAAGGGCGGCGGCGGACATCGAGATTGATTGCGCGGAAGTCGCGACGCTGGACGAACTGGCGTTGCGGATGGAGGGGCGAATTTGAATCCGAACCTACAGAAGTATTTGGACGAAAGCCCGGTCCTTCGCGCTGCCGCTGAAATGGATATGCGCGCGCAGATAGCCGCGCGCCGAAAATCTGACGCGGAAGCGCCGTTCACGATCCATCCGGCGAAGGACATTCCGGTTAAACCAGCCTTTCAGCCCATCGAGGCGTACTCCGCGAAAGACCTGCGCGCAAAGGAAATTAAGGCCGCGCCGGTGGTAGTGGACGGGCTTTTACCTGCCGGGCTTTCTCTGTTGGCGGGCGCGCCGAAGCGCGGGAAAAGCTGGCTTGCGCTGGCGCTGGCCGTAGCCGTGTCCACTGGCGGCACATTCCTTGACCGGCGGACAAGGCAGGGAAAGGCGCTCTACCTAGACCTTGAATCGGGGGAAAGCCGGACGCAAAGACGCATGTCTATTCTGCTGCCGGGTGAGTGGCCGGAGGACTTGTGCATCTCACATCGGGCCGACATGCTGGGCGACAAGGGCTTTTTGCTCGATCAAATCCGCGACTGGTTGGACAGGAACCCGGACACGCGGTTGGTGATCATCGATACTGTGGGGCGCGTCCGAGGGCGCGGCAGACCCGGAGAGGACGCCTACAACGCGGACACGCGGACGTATGGCGCGCTGCAAGCGCTCGCTCTGGAACGCGGTATAGCCATCCTGGGCGTCCACCATTACAAAAAGGGTGTCGATGATGGCGATGACTGGTTTGAGAAAATCTCCGGCTCTATGGGCTTGACCGGCGTCTGTGATACGGTTCTGGCCCTGACCGGGAAGCGCGATGATCCTGATTGTATCCTTAAATCCTCCAGCCGTGACTTTGAAGGCATTGGGGACATGGTTCTCCGGTTTGATGGCGGCTTGTGGACTGTGCAGGGCGTTGACCCTGTCGCGCATGCGGAGGAAAGGGCCTATTCGAAATCCGGCGTTGTCCGTGGTATCCTGGCACTCTTGCGGAGCCTAAACCCTCCGGAGTGGCAGGGGACGGCCTCGGAGCTTCTGGAATCCATTCAGGCGGCATCGAGCGAACCAATAGGGGTTTTCGACGTTCGGCAACTGGGCCGGGAGTTGGAGCAAATGACGCATGCGCTTTATGAACGCGATGGGGTTTCCGTTCGGACAAAGCGAACGGGCAGAGCAAGAAAACTTTCTATTTCCCGCGTCGTAAAGGATGAATTTTGATGTCACTCATGTCATTGTTGTCACTCATGTCATCCTTGTCATCATGTCACAACTAGGGCTAAATGGTGACATCAAACACTCGTTCATGTCACCGCGCCGGAGGCTAAAACCCCTGAATCTGCTGGATTCCTTCCATGCATAGTGACAAGATGACATGATGACATCAAGCTTTATACATGGGGGGTATTTACATGATCGAAACATTGATAAAAGAGCTTCGCGCGGCGGGCATGGTGCTTTGGGTGGAGGATGGCCGCATACGCGGCAAGATGCGCGGTGGCGGGAAAATCCCTTATGACGTTCGCCTGAAAGCGGAGCAACTGCGAGATATGGGCATGGAGGCTGCGGAAGCGGTTCGACGGGATCAGCGCGGCGAGGTGCTGCACATGACAGGTATTCCACCCGACGAAGCGCTTTCCTTGGGCGAGGCCGTCAAGCGCGGCGAGGTGCTGCTTGTGGGGAATGTGCGATACCACCGACCGACCGGGCTTTTTGACATCGACTTCATACGACTGGAGGAAGCCCTATGAACTCCAAACGCAAAGGTAACGCTGCCGAACTCGAATTGCTCCACCTGCTGGAGGCGCGCGGCCTTCCGGCGACGCGGAACCTTCAGCAATGGGTGGGCGGCAAGGGAAACCCGGACATATCGCTGCCTGCTCTGCATGTCGAAGTCAAGAGAACCGAGACGCTTCGCCTTTCCGAGGCGCTTAATCAGGCGCAGGGCGACGCCGCGCCGGGGACGTTGCCGGTTGTGATGCATCGGATGAACCGGGGCCGATGGATTGCAATCATGGGCTTGCCCGATTTTCTGACGCTGTACGGGCCGTTCCTCCGGCTGTACGTTGAAGCTCGTGACCGGGAGATTGACGCGGAATATGAGCGCGTGCGCGCCTCCGAACTGTGATGGAACTGTACACGAACAACCGCGGCCTTCTCTACAAACTGGCGCGGCGATATGCGCACGTTGATAACGCGGTTGATACCGACGATCTTGTGCAAGCCGGATACCTGGGGCTGGTAGAGGCGGCGCGGACATACGACGCGAGCAAAGGCGCCTGGACAACATGGGCATGGAATTATGTGCGGAAGGCTATGCTCGCCGCCGTGGGGCTTCGTGGAACGCGCAGACGGGCGCACATGGGCGCTGTGGCGCTGGACGCGCCTATCAGCGAGGACGGAACCACACGGGCCGCTCTGCTAGCCGATACGAGCCTCCCTGACGCCTCTAGCGGGATTGTAGAGGTAGAGCGCCGGGCCGCTGTACGGGGCGCTGTGGGCCGCCTGACGGGCCGTAGGCGCGAGGTGATCCAGCTGCGCGACCTGAAAGGTATGAGCTACGCGGCGGTTGGTGAGGCCCTGGGACTGACGCCGGATGCGGCGTGGAAGCTACGCCGGAAGGCGCTGAACGAACTACGGATAGACCCGGTGCTTAGAAGGGAGGTGACGATAGATGGGTAGTGCAAAACGGGAAACTATCCTCGCTGCACTGTTGACAAGCCCGACAGTCCTAGACGCTTCCCGCGCTTGTGGCGTGCCGCGCAGGACGATCACGCGCTGGTTGTCCCGGCCCGACTTCAAAGCGGAATTCGACGCGGCGCGCGGGCAGATTGTGCAAAGCGCGTGGGCTGGGCTGAACGAACGGCTGGGCGAGGCTATTTCCGTTGTTGGGAAACTGATGCAGGACGGCCCGCCATATGTGCGCCTGCAAGCCGCTAGGACGGTCTTAGAATTCGCTTTGCGGGCGGAGGAAGTGCACAACATCACGCCGCGCCTGGAAGCCTTAGAACAGGCGCAGAACGGCTTTGACTGGCCCGTGAAAGGGGGATTTCGATGATGAACGTACTTGCCCGCCTGAAAAGGCTGGAGGCCTCCGGACGGGGAATGCCGTCATTCCCAATGATCGTAAAAGCCGCTGGTTCGCGGTTCACCATCGAATCGCCGCGCGCGCTGGCTGGCCGCGTGGTAACTCAACGCTGGCTTGACGCTTCGGGCGCTTCTCCGACAATTATCGACAACATACCGGAAAATCCGGTTGAAAGGTAGGAAACTATGTTTAAGCTCGTTATCAACACGGAGGCCCTTCGGAACCTGACGCTCGCCATGCAGGAACACGCTGCGCTTTTTGACAAACTC
>CALGYL010000394.1 GCA_937934775.1 uncultured Clostridia bacterium | reverse complement strand
TTGGAGTGACAGCCGGCGCCTCCACGCCGGATTGTACATTGAAGGAGGTTGTGACACGAATGGACGACATCGAGAAGAAGGATCAGGTGACCGAAACCAGCGAAGCCCCGAAAAAGGCCGAATCTCCAGCACCTCAGGAGACCATGGAGCCCACCGAAGGCGATTTTCTGGCCGACGTTGAAAGAACGCTGGTTCAGTTACGCCCCGGCCAAACCGTAACGGGCACCGTGGTACAGATCAGCGAGGATGAGATTTGCGTCAATGTGGGCTACAAGGCGGACGGTCTGGTCAAAAAGGCGGACCTCTCCTCGACCGATGTCAAAATTGGCGACGAAATCGAGGTTGAAGTGGTCAAGGTCAACGATGGCGAGGGCAACGTGCTGCTGTCTCAGCGCAACATCGTCAACCGCAAAAACTGGGATGAGATCGTCGCCAAGTATGATGCGGGCGAGTTCGTTACCGGCGTGGGCAAGGAAGCCGTCAAGGGCGGCCTGATCTGCGACGTGGCCGGCGTTCGCGCCTTCGTGCCTGCCTCCCAGCTGTCTCAGCGCTTCGTTGAGCGCATCGAGGACTTCGTCGGCCAGAGCATGAAGCTCAAGATCGTCGAAGTGGACAAGGCCAAGAAGCGCATCGTCGCTTCCCGCAAGACCGTTTTGCAGGCCGAGGAAGCCGATAAGAAGAAGGAAATCTGGTCCACCCTAACCGTGGGAGAAATGGTCAAGGGCGTTGTGCGCCGTCTGACCGATTTCGGCGCCTTCGTCGACATCGGCGGCGTGGACGGCTTGGTGCATGTGACCGATCTCTCCTGGGGCCGCGTGCGGCACCCCTCCGACGTGGTTTCGGTCAATCAGACCATCGAAGTGAAGATCCTCAGCCTCGATCCGGCCAAGGAGCGCATCTCGCTGTCCTACAAGCAGACGCAGCCCCGGCCCTGGGAAGTGGCGGCGGAGAAGTACCCGGTGGGTTCCATCGTGTCCGGCAAGGTGGTTCGCATCACCACGTTCGGCGCGTTTGTGGAGCTTGAGCCTGGCCTCGACGGCCTGGTGCACATCTCCCAGTGCGCGCTTACCCGCATCGCGAAGGTGGAGGATGCCGTCTCTGTCGGCGACCAGATCCGCGTCAAGGTGCTGGACGTCAACCCCGAAGCCCGCCGCATCAGCCTGTCTATCCGCGCCGTGCTGGAGGAGGAAGCCTTTGACGGCCTGAACACTTCCGCGCCCGACGAGGAGTTCGCCATCGCCGCCTCGACGGCCCCCGCCGAAGAGCCGGCGTCCGAAGGCGAGAACGCGTAATACCAGTTCCAAACAGTAATGCGTCATCATGGCGATACTTTGGGCGCATGATTGTTTTCCAATGACATAAGGCGTGTCGCCTGTGACTTGATCCCAAAGCGCCCGGTTCGAACATCGGGCGCTTTTTTATGCACATGGGTCCCGGCTTTCACGGCCGAAACGGAGGGAAAATGAATCAGGGAGAACTTTTGAAGCATTGGTACGCCGACGTTTATGAGCAGGAGGAGACGGGAACGGATGACGTCGAATGCCTGCTGTCCATCCTAGGCGTCCAGCCGCGGCGCATTCTGGAGGTTGCCTGCGGCGGAGGCAGGATCAGCGTCCCGCTGGCGCTGGCGGGGCATGACGTCACCGGCTTCGACATGGACGAGGAGATGCTCAAGCGGGCCAGGCACAAGGGCGCGCAGCTTCAGAACTTCGCCTGCTACCGGGCGGACGCGCTCACAGAAAACTGGGGCGAAGGGTTTGACGCCGTCGTCCTGGCCGGGAATCTTCTGGTCAACATAGAAACAGACGGAGATTACCAGAATGCGCAGCGGCTCCTGATCCGGAAAGCATCGGAGTGCCTTTTGACCGGTGGGCACCTGTACCTGGACTTTGACATCCCCGACTGGCCCGATCAGTCCGCGGATGAGCGAAGCGAATGGGTTTGCTTTACTGGAACGGACGACCGGGGAACCGAAGGGAAGTACGTCGTGATCAGCGGCGATTACAGCCGTGCCACGCGCGTCGACCGCAGTTTCCGGCGGTATGAACTGACGCCGTCGGGCGGCCAGACGTTCATCGTGGAACGCGTCGTGACCAAGCACTTTCCGACGCTTGCCCAGGTGCTCGACTGGTGCGTGAAGGAAGGGTTTCTGGTTGAACAACTCTATGGAGATCATCAGAAACGCCCGGCCACGGATCATTCGACGCGCGCGGTGATCTGGGCAAGAAAGATTTGAGCCGCGCGGACGTTTCCGGCTTGGGGGGAGAACAACCGTCCTGTCCGGCAAATTGCCGGGGAGTTGCGGGTTTTTCTCATCCGGCAGGACGCGAACGCGAGACAACAGGAGATTTGTGTCATATGATTGATCTTCACATTGAGAAAGCCAGATCATCGGACATTGACGCCGTGGCGGCGCTGTATGATGATCTGAATGATTATCTGGCCGCGAATGTCAACTACCCCGGCTGGATGAAGGGCGTCTACCCGACACGGAATGACGCCGAGCACTTCTTTGAAACGGATACGCTCTATGTCGCCTGGGTGGGCGGCGCGCTGGCCGGATCGTTTGCCCTGACATTCGAGCCTGAACAGAATCCGGTGAACGGACATTGGCTGATCGAGGCGGGTGAAGATGAGGCGTTCGTGATTCATGTGTTCGCGATCCATCCGAATTTTCACCGGCACGGCGTCGGCAGCGCCATGCTGGCATTTGCAACCGACCTGGGCAGGCGGATTGGGCTCAAGTCGATCCGGCTGGATGTTTTTGAGCACAATCTGCCGGCGATTAAAGCCTATGAGAAGGATGGATTTCAATATATTGATACCATCGATCTCGGATTGGGCAACCGTGGTTTGCACTGGTTCCGCCTGTACGAAAAAGTGCTGGCCCAACCCGAACGGCGGGATTGATCCGATCACTTTCCTTATGGCAGGCGCGCGCGTTACATCGCCGGGCGGACGAGAACCGTCATGGCCGCGAACGCCCAATGGATGCGGCGGGTGCTTCATAAAAACCGGTAAACTTCGGAATATCCCCCGGTTTTTTCCAATGAAACCGTACCTGCTTTGGTTGTGCGGGCGCTCTGCTTATGTTATAATCAATGCTATGCGAACAGCACGAAAGGAGCATCTTTATGTATAACATTCCGGACGTAAAACTGGGCATCGTCGCCGTCAGCCGCGACTGCTTCCCCATTGACCTCTCTCAGCAGCGCCGCGCGGCGGTCGTGGAAGCCTACCGCAAGCTGGGTGGCGAGATCGTAGAGATCCAGACCACCATCGAGAACGAGACGGACGCGCTTCTGGCGCTGGACGAACTGAAGGCCAGCGGCGTCAACGCGCTGGTCGTGTTCCTGGGCAA
>CALGYL010000393.1 GCA_937934775.1 uncultured Clostridia bacterium | reverse complement strand
TCAATCCCTTCTGGCGGTCGTTGCGGATGTCCATCCATTTTGCTCCTTCCATTCCGTCAGCCCTTTCTGCAACACCTTCTTGTGTAACAGAAAGAGTCTACCATCCGCCCAACCCCGACCGCCACTCTATGACATTTTTTCCGCGCCAGTTTTTATCATTTTATCACCGCTACTGACAGCAGGCGAACAGTTAAAGTATGAAAGTGTTCGTGATGCTATGCAGGATTACTTTAAGGCAAGAGGTTTGGACTATGAAGGCTTCCACAAGTTCTGTTATAGCTATGCCGCTTTCTGGATTAGAGATGGTGGAGATGGGACGATGCTTCAAAATCAGTTGGGGCATAGTTCTTATGCTATGACCCAACGGTATATAGGTATCTTCGGCACAGACAACGCCAAACAGGTTAAAGACCACTCCCTTATCAATTCCGTAGAGCCACAGCAAGGCAGGAAGGCGATTAAGCCGCGAATGGGGCAAAAGTAGAATGAAGGGGAGGCCGCAGGACTTCCCCTTTCTCTTTTCTTGACAGGTAGGGTGGCGAGTGGTAAAATTATTGGGCTTGCTTCGGTGGTGGAACGGCAGACACAGCGGACTTAAAATCCGCTGGCCGAAAGGCCGTATGGGTTCAAGTCCCATCCGAAGCACCAAAGGAAGGCCGCGAAGCCTTCCTTTTTTTGGGTTTCGCGCGAACGGAAGCAGCTTATTCCGTTGTTGGATGAAAGCCGAAGAAGTGGCGGTGTTCAAGCCATACACGCTGTGCTCCAACAGCTCTGCCTGTAGGCTGCCCCCTCCCATCCCTAACAGCAGACGCAGCATGCTTTCAAACGACAGTTTCCGCTTCCGCGTAAAATCCCGGCCCGGATCCTTCACAAACAGCCAGGGTGAAGCAGACATCTCTTTGATGATCGATATGAGCTTCCCTTTGATCGCCTCGTATGGTGTTCCCATTCGGCTCGCCTCCTGAAATATGTTTTTTCAAGAGGCTCCGCCGCATTTTTTGCCCGTTTTGTCAATCCCTTCAGCGTAAAATTCCGCACATAAAAAGAGCAGTGTACCTTTGCTGATACGCCGCTCTTTCCTAGCCCTGTTTTCTTAATGACATTGGGCGCAACCGGCGGGCTTTTTTGCACCAACTAATGTCGGTATTGATGCCGGAAGAGGTAAGATTCGTAACCTCTGTATCGGAATTCTTATTACTCATAAGCAAAGATTATTTTGACCTAATATATATGCAACACATCAAATATCTGGTATAATCAGGGCATTGAGCAACATATGTCATATTATTCATATGGTTTATCCGGACGCAATGTGGCCGCTTAGCCCTATCAACACATGCCGAAGAACGCAAGAAAGGCTGTCAAGATGAAAAAGATGATTCGCGCTTTTGCCCTGATGCTCTCCTTTATGTTAATAGCAACAATACTGCCTGCGGAGTCAACGATCCTGGCGCGGGCGGAGCGAGTATTGGAAGCCGTTATGGAAGAACCAGCGCAGGACCCAACCGAAGAACCGGCGGCTGAACCGAATGAAGAATCGACGCTTCCGTTGGCCGAAGTTCCGACTGAGGCACCAACCGCGACCCCGAGCGAGGCGCCAACTGAAGCCCCCACGGAAGCGCCGACCGAGGAACCGACACTGGCGCCTACGGATACGGCGGGTGAGCCAACCCTTGCACCGACTGGGGAACCGCTCGACAGCCCGACGCCCGCGCCTGCTGACACGTCGGCTCCGGCATTATACGCAGTGTCGCCGGCTGAGGCCACGTTTGAACTGGGCGGTGGGAAGACTTCGCTGGAATTTGCCATCACGCCTTCTGATGCACCGTTCGTCGAAGTTGAGGGCCTTGAAAGCGAATATGAAAATGGCGTTGTCACCATTGGAGCGATGACGCTGTCCGCGCTGGGTGTCGGGGAGCACAAGCTCGTATTTAAGTTTGCGGACGGCACTCAGGCTGAGGCGTTGGTCATTCTCACCGACTTCAAGCCTGTGTCCAAGGGAGCCATGACGGCCCTCACAATAGGTGGGACCGCATATGATACCAGCCAGCTGGCCGTTAATATTGTAAATGCCGAGCAGCACTGGTCGTGGAGCGTCGCGGATGAGACGCTGACCCTGGACGGGTACGACGGGAGCGAGATTCGCGGCACCGGCGCGGGCACGTTGAAAATCGCGCTGGCGTCCGATTCGAGCAACAAGGTGGATTCCGCGTCAAAGGAAGGCTCAATCTACGCCAGTTCCAGATTGACGATTTCAGGCGACGGCGCGCTGGAAGTGGCCAACAGTAACCAGCGGGGCATCTCCGCCAAGAACGGCATCACCATCCAGGGCGGAAACATCACGGTGACGAAGGCAGCGTTTTTTTCGGAGAACGGCGGCATTTACGCCAACGGCGGCACAATCAAGGTCAAGCACGAAAACCATACGGGCATCGGCTTTAGTTCCAGCCAGCTAGCCACTGTGGACGGCGCGACGATTACTGTCGAAGGCGCGGCCGTCGGGATTGTCAGGCTGGGGCTTGTGTCCGGCAGCGTAACCATCAAGGACTGCGACACCGGCATCGCCAATGGCGTATACGGGACGGGCGGAACCCTGACGATCAAAGATACTGTCCACAATGCCATTCAAAGCGACTACGGCCTTGGGTTTGAGAACAGCACCGTCAGCATCACCGGCTGCGGCCAGTACGGCATTGTGGCCTACGGCGGTATCGAAATGCGAAAAGGCGCAAAGGTCACCGTCCAGGCAAAGCAGGTCGCGGTGTATGTGTCCGACAGTACCGCGGCTCTCGTGATCGACAAAGGGGCTTATCTGGATCTGAGCGGAGGGGAAAGCGCCATCAAGGCCCCCAAAACACTGATCGACGGCAAGCGGTACACGGGGAAATACAACCATGTAATCATTCAGAACGGCGCCGTTGTTCGGCAGGAAAACGCGTTGTTTGACCTGACCATCGATGGCGTGTCCTACGGCGTCTCGGATGTGAGCGGCGATTTGAGCGGCAGCGGCTGGACATGGACCGCCGCCGCAAAGACACTCGCCTTCACCAATTATCAGGGCGGCTCAATTACCGCCATCGGCGGCAGCGTAGCTCTTGTGATCAATGGTTCCAGCACTGTGAGCGGCGACGTGACGGTTTCCGACGCGTCTGTCACCGGGGACGGGGAGATCACGGCATCCAGGTTCATTGCCAAGGGCGGCTTTGAGGTCAAGAGCGGGTCAATCTCCGCCATGCGCCTGTCCGCGATGGGGGATGTGAAGCTGTCCGGCGGAACGCTCAGCCTGTCCAGCGAGGACGGCGGCTATACCAGCTATTATGTGCTCAGCTGCGCCAACTTTACCGCGACAGGCGGCACATTGACCATGACGAACCCGGGGCACGTCTACGCGTTGGGGCTTAACGCCAACGGCAAGATCTCCATCGGCGGCGGCACGATCTCCGTCCAGGGGGCGGGGGATGTCTACGGCAAAAGCGGCGTGGCCATCAGCGACGGTACGATCACCATCCAGAACAGCGGGATTGTTTCCAACGGCAACATCTCGGTAAGCGGCGGCAACGTCACCATAACGGACAGCGATTATGCGATGTCGGTGGGCAAAGGCACCATCACCATCAGCGGGAAGGCGACGCTTCACCTGGAATCTCAGTTAAAGACCGCCTTTGACGCCAAGACCGTCAAGATCGCGGGCAAAACATACGCGCCGCGCTACCCCGGCGTCGTCATCGAAAACGGCAAGCTGGTCGACGCGTACAAGATCCTCCCGGATCTCGTCATCGGGGGCAGTTCTTATTTCATGAAGGACTTGAACGGCGGAGACCTCAAGGGCGACGGCTGGTCTTGGAGCGCCAAAAAGAACACGCTGACACTCAGCGGATACGGCGGCAACTGCCTCTGGATCAACCGGGCGATGACGGTAGCTCTCGCCGCAGGCACCTCGAACAGCGCCGTCACGAACTACTCCTGGGGCAACACGCCTCTCCACTCCGTAGAAAACCTGACGCTGACCGGCACTGGCCGTTGGAGCGGCGAAATGTACTTCGCCGACAGTCTCAAAATCACCGGTAGCCCCAACATCACAGCTGATTCCATCACAGCGGAAGAAGGCATCTCCATCAGCGGCGGGCGGATCCGCGTTTCAGGCGATCTCTACGCGCACATGGGTGCCATTTCGATCTCGAACAGTTCCGTTACGGCGCGCCAGATCGAAGGAAACGGCATCACCATCAACAAGAGCACGGTGGTTACCACGCGCAAAGGGGACGAGGATGACCCCGACGTCAGCAGCGGAAGGAAGCTTACGGTATCCAACAGCCTCCTGTTGTGCACCGTAGCCGGCTCTGATGAAGCGACCAAGGTCTCCGGTTCGCTGGTCTTCCTTCGTTACGAAGAGAATAGCGAAGAGTTCTGGGTACTCGTTAAGAGCGCCACAATCAGCCGCGATATGACGCTGCCCATAGGGAGGACCTACGGGGTGCCGGTCGGGATCTCGCTGAAGATCGCAAGCGGGAAGAAGCTGTATGTATACGGCGATCTGCTCGTAGGCGGCAAGGTAAGCGGGAAGGTGGTTCTTCGCAGGGAGGCCGAGCGGATTGATGTATATGGCAGCGCGTCGGTGGCAAAGGGCAAGAGCGTGCCGCTTACCGCGAAGGTCGTTCCGGTCCTGTCGGATGGGGATGCGGATCAGGCGGTTTCCTGGTCTAGTTCGAAGCCGTGGCTTTTGTCCGTAAACGACAAGGGAGTCGTCACCGCCACAACGCTTGCACAGGTGGGGGACACGGCTGACGTTACCTGCACAGCGCTGGACGGGAGTGGTGTCACGACAACTGTCACGGTCACAGTGACCACCCCGGTTGCCAAGGTCATCATACGCGATGGGGGAGGGAACCCGGTCAGCAAGCTGACCGCATCGCGCAGCCTTGGAAGTATCGAACTTGACTCCAAAATCGACCCGGATGACGCATCCCCAATCGTAAAATGGGCGTCCTCCAACAGTTCGATCGCTTCTGTCGATCCGGACGAAGGCACGGTTACGCTCCGGAAGAAGGGCACGGTCACCATTACCTGCACCGCGCAGGACGGCAGTGGCGTAAAGGCAACACTCAAGCTGACTGTAACGTAACTGCACGATACCCTGCGGGACCAAACAGCGGGGATGTACGTCGACGATGAGTCAATCAGACATAATAATCGGTGACAATCGCAAGCCTGAATTTTTACTGCGATGTATTGAAAAACAGCTGGGGGAGGGCTTGCCGGATTGGCCTTTTTTGCAGGAAGCCGGACCACCCATAACGGGAAGGGAAACATTGCGTTCATGACGGCTTCCGATGCCTGAAGGATCGTGTCCACCTTTCATTTGACAGGCAAGCCCGGCGTGAAGGGGTGGCACCCTGTCCGGAGGGGGGGAGCACAGACAACCAAACAACTTATTTGAACGGTTCAAATATCCTTGACGTTTACGCGGCGCTGTGGTATTCTTTTGACAGGCGAAGGGGCTGACGAAAACGTCGGTCTCTTTTGTATATTGAAGTCCTTTGAGCCTGCGGAATGAATAAAACCGCTTGACGGGTTCGGCTTCAGCCTTTACAATAGGCCCGATGGCTGCCGCGAGGCCGCCATCCCACGCTTGAAGAACGAACATCGAAATTTCTGTGATATGGAAGCCAAAACTTGAGGCCGTGGCGGCCAGCTCGGGAGCCTTCCGCCACGGCCAAAGAATAATGGACAGGGAGGACCCTCCATGAAGAAGATTGTGACAGACAACGCCCCTCAGGCGGTTGGCCCTTATTCCCAGGGCGTCAGCCTGAAAAACCTGGTGTTCACCAGCGGACAGATTCCACTTGACCCTGTGACGGGGCTGATGGTGGGCGGAAGCATC
>CALGYL010000392.1 GCA_937934775.1 uncultured Clostridia bacterium | reverse complement strand
GTTGAGCCGGAACTGCCGGAAGTGCATCTCCTCGGCGGGGTTCTGCTTCGCCTGCTCGAAGGCTGCCCGGACGGTTTCATATGGGATCGTCACGCCGATAGAAGGGTTCACCCGCCGCCAGACGCGCTCGTCCTCCCAATCGTCATCTTCCTCTATACCGAACACAGCCGGGTAAAAAGAGGGGTCCACCTTTGAGCCGTCGAGCACTGCCTTCGCTTTGCAGTGAATTTCATAGCAGATGCTCGTCTTGTCCCTGCCCGCCGTGGTGATAAGGAAATAGAGTGGCTGCCGTCTGGCGTCGCCCGTGAATTTGGTCATCGTATCGAAGAGCTCGCGGGTCTGCTGCGCGAACAGCTCGTCGAAGATCAGCCCGCTCACATTGAAGCCCTGCTTGGACTTGGTTTCCGAGGACAGCACCCGGTAGAAGCTGTTCGTGTGGTTGAACACGATCCGCTTGGTACTTGGCACAAGCTTCGAAAGTGAGAGAAGATCCCTGTTTTGCTCGACCATCGCCTTGGCGGTGTTGAACACGATGCTCGCCTGGTTGATGTCGGCGGCGCAGGAGTAGACCTCCGCGCCCACCTCGCCATCCGCGAAAAGCAGGTAGAGCGCTATAGCCGCGGCAAGTTCGCTCTTGCCGTTCTTCTTTCCAACTTCCACATACGCCGTGCGGAACTGCCTGTAGCCGTCCTCGCCGACGATGCCGAAGATGTCGCGCACGATCTGCTCCTGCCAGGGCATCAGGCGGAACGGCTTCCCGTGCCACTCGCCCGTGGTGTGTTTGAGCATTTGGATGAAGTTGACCGCGAAGTCGGCGCGCCGGGCGTCGTAACGGCTGGTCGGGAGCATCAGCTTGGTGGGGGTATATTTGTAGCCGCCCAACGGCGCGCCTCCTTTGGGGGAAAATAAAAGACCTCCGAAGAAGTCTGCATGTACGAGGAACAGCCCTGTCAGCCTGACTCAGGCCGAAAGGGGCGTCCTCTGGGTAGAGGGTTGATGTTTACTCCGCTTCGCCTGTCAGGATAAACCTCGCGTAAGCCTTGCGGTCGGTTTCGATGAAGTCGACCAGTTCGTAGAAGCCCTTCTCAAAGGCGATCCGCTGGACGGTATGGGTATCGAACATGTTTGTCGAGCCTTCCGCGCGGATGGCGAGGATCTGCGCGCGGATGGTGCCGGTCATAAGGCATTCCCCTTGTCCACGCGCCTGATCGCGTCTACGCCGTAGACCGCGCCGAGGGTCGAGCCATCGTCCCAAACGCAGAAGACCGTTCCGGTGTCGTCCACGAAATCCACCGTGCCGAGGCTGCCAGATTTGAGGGTGGTATAGGGGTCGGTCATCGCCACCAGCTCGACCCTCGATCCAATCGGGTACGCCAAACGCACCCGCTCGACCCGCTCCTTACTCGGAAACTTCACCGCTTGCCGCCTCCTCTTTCCTGCCGTTCTTCCAGCTGGAATTGCCCTCAAGCCCCGAAAGCAGAATCTTCCGCGCCGCCTTGTACTCGTCCCCGATGAAGCCAAGGGAAAGCAGGAAGCACCGCATGGCGTACTTCGTGCTACCTTCGACATCCTTTTCCTTCGCCGTGATGCGCTTTTTCGCAAGCGCCGTCTTACAGAGAAGGCTGATCAGCGCGGAGTAGGCGGCGAAGTGATCGGCATCAATGTTCCCGCTGAACCATGGGAACTGCAGCGTAACCTCGGCCATTTGGATCGGCAATTCTTCCGCGCAGAGGGCAGCTTTGAGGAGCGCGGCTTTGGCGTTGACCAGATTGGTGAGGTTTTCGAGCTTTTCCGGCGTGAACCCCTTGAGCGGCACTTCGATGGTGAGGCGGTTGGGGCTTTCGGACTGGGGAACGTCGCTCGGCTGCATGCCGTTCTCGCCCTGCCAGTCTTCGCGGCGCTCCCGCCCAAGCCCAAGTTCCTCGCGCTCGGTAAGTTTCAGGTCCTCGTATTCGGGCTGTCCTTCCATCCACGCTTGCGCATACTTGAGCATCATGTCGGTCGGTGGTACGTTGGGGTCCGCGTACCGACCGGGGTGGTGTTGGTCGATGTCGGGATAGTCGTCGAATTCCTCGCTGACCGCCTTGAAGTCGTGCAGACCGCAGAGGTCGGCGATCAGATCACGATTGTCCGGACCCGTGACCGTCCCAGTCTTGTCGATGTGGAAGTTGCCAATCTCGTAGGCCGCCGTGGGCATTCCGAGGTACTTGACTGGCGCGTTCAGTTCCTGACTGATGGCGGCTACCAGCGACTTGCGTTCCGCGCCCGTGACGTTGTAGCAGATTTTCATGTTTTGTGCCTCTTCTCCCTTGACTCCGCGGGGCTGGCGCCCCTTCGGTATGCGTATGTTCGCTCTTAATGCCCGAGAAAGCAAGCGGTTAAGCGATAATAGATGTACCGAATATCAAGGGAATACATGGGTTCAATCTTGTGTACAAGTCACGATGCCCGCCATCACGAAACACACGCAGGGCAGCGCCACACCGTTGCCCCAGAGTTTGTATTCGGCGGCGTCGGAGCGCGGGCTTCGGAGCCATTTCACGATTTGGCTGCGGTTCTTGGGCTTTGAGGACGTACCCATGATCTTACGGTGAGTATCCCAAACCTCCGACCAGAAGGCGATGTCCTCCTCGGTCGGTTCCGGCGTTTCAAGCCCGGCGCACCAGTCGGGCGGGAAGCCTTGGAGGAGAGCACACTCGGTCGGGGTGAGCCTGCGGACGACATAGCGCGGCTTGTCCAATTTCGCTGCGGTCACTGCCGTCCGCGGTGCCAGCGCAGCTTGTGGGTCCTTGTAATCCCTCGCCATGAGCGTTGAGGCCTGCTCCTCCCGAAACTCCGCAAAGCTGCCCATGGTCATGGCGTACGCTATGGCATGGCGGTCCGCGGTATTGAGGGTGAACGCCGTCTCCGCGTTTACGCCGCTCCCCTGGGGACCGTTCTTCTGTTCCCGCCCAATCAGACTTCCTTGGACACAAACGGCGATACCGCCCTGGTTGCAGGCGGAGTTCCCGCCGCTTTGGTCAAGCGTGCGCGCAGTGTTTGCCTCGTAGAAGCCGCTATACGGGTTTGCGGACAACATCACGCCGGAGTTGTGGGCGCAGACACCAAATGCGGACATCACCATAGATGCGGAATAGCCGCCCGCCTGTCCGCTCATGTTGGGGGTATAGGCAACGAGAGCCGTATAGTCGGTCACTCGGTTTTCGTGGTCGCCGTTAAGGGTGTTTGCGATCACACCTCCTCCGTTCCCGCGGGCGTCGTAAACGACCGCCGTCTGGTTGTCGCCGGCGTCGGCGCGCAGCGTTCCCGCGAATTCTTCCCAGCAGTGTCCGCCTAACCGGGAAGCGGCGCCCGGCTCAAAGGCTACGGTTCGGCTCCCGCCTCCTGCGCTTCCAGCGCCAGCCGCAGCACCTCCGGCAACTCCTTCCCCCTCTGAAAAGCGCGGCGCAAAATCCCTGCGCACGCCTTCTCGCTCAAATAGTATCTCTCCGGCGCGATCGCTTCCAAAATCCGCGACAAGGTAGATGCGTTTACGTCGTTGGGCGACGCCGAAGTATTGCGCGTCAAGAGTTCGGTAAGCCAAGCTCCATCCATCGCCCACGAGTACGTCGGCGTACGGCCATCCGCCCGCGTCAGGCGCAGGCACCTGGGCTTCCGGCGCGGCGATCCCGACGACCGCGTCGAGCACGGCCTTGAAATCTGCGCCCTTGTTCGAGGAGAACGCGCCGGGGACGTTCTCCCATACGATGTATCTTGGGTATTTCCCATCGGTCGCTCGCCTCATTTCTTTGATAATCCGGATCGCCTGATAGAAAAGGACGGACTGGTCGCCGTCCAAACCCGCGCGTTTTCCCGCGACCGACATGTCAGTGCAGGGCGAGCCAAACGTGATGATATCGACAGGCTCGACCTCCGCACCTTTGATCGTGGAAATGTCACCAAGGTGTTTCATCCCAGGCAGACGCATCGTCGTGACCCGGATGGGAAAGGGCTCGATCTCGCTCGCCCAGACGGGTCGTATACCATGCAAAACGGCTCCGAGCGGAAACCCGCCGGAGCCGTCGAAGAGGGAACCCAGGGTGAGCGGCTTATTCACGCGCAGCCACCTCTCTCATGAGATCGGTGTAGGCGAAGGTTTGTCCGTCGCGCTCGCAGGTGATGTCCGCGCCACCATTTTGTTTAAATTCAGCGTACCTTCGCAGGATCACGGAGGCGTACTTTTCGTCCAGTTCGAGCATATGGCAGATTCGATCCGCCTGCTCGCAGGCGATGAGCGTGGAGCCGCTCCCGCCGAAGGTGTCGAGCAAGATCGGAAGAGCACACGTCTGAACTCCAGTCACTTAGGCAGCTCGTAT
>CALGYL010000391.1 GCA_937934775.1 uncultured Clostridia bacterium | reverse complement strand
CGGCTCAACCGCCTGTCGGGCGGCGAGTGGCAGCGGCAGAAGGCCAAGGTGCGCTCCTCGATCCATGAGATCGCGGGCGAGCTGGTCAAGCTTTACGCCGCCCGGACCGCGGCAACCGGCTACGCCTTCTCCGCCGATACCCCCTGGCAGCGCCAGTTTGAGGACAGCTTCGAATACGAGGAAACCCCGGATCAGCTGCAGGCCATTGAGGACATCAAGCGCGACATGGAGAAGCCGCAGATCATGGACCGCCTTCTGTGCGGCGACGTGGGTTACGGCAAGACCGAGGTGGCGCTGCGCGCCATCTTCAAATGCGTGATGGACGGCAAGCAGGCGGCGCTGCTCGCGCCGACCACCATCCTCGTGCAGCAGCACTTTGCGACGATGACCAACCGCTTCCACGGCTTCCCGGTCAAGATCGGGACGCTCAGCCGCTTCTCCACCGCCGCCGAGCAGAAGCGGACCATTGATCTTCTGGCCGCGGGCGAGATGGACGTGATCATCGGTACACATCGCCTTCTGGGCAAAGACGTGGCCTTTAAAAACCTTGGCATTCTGGTAGTGGACGAGGAGCAGCGCTTCGGCGTCAAGCACAAGGAATCCATCAAGCAGATGAAAAAGAACGTGGACGTACTGACCCTGTCAGCCACGCCCATTCCCAGAACCCTGCACATGTCCATGGTGGGCATCCGCGACATGTCGCTTCTTCAGACCCCGCCCGACGAGCGCTACCCGGTGCAGACCTATGTAGTGGAGTACTCCGACGCGCTGGTGCGGGACGCGATCCTGCGGGAGCTGTCCCGCGGCGGGCAGGTCTACGTGCTGCACAACCGGGTGCAGACCATTGAAGCCATGTATGCGCGCATCAAAAAGCTGGTGCCCGAAGCCAAGATTGCCGTAGGCCACGGCCAGATGCGCGAGCAGGCGCTGGAAGACGTGATGCTGGACTTCTACGAGGGCAAGTATGATGTGCTGCTCTGCACCACGATCATCGAAGCCGGGCTCGATGTCCCACGTGCCAACACGCTGATCGTCTGCGACGCGGACCGGTTCGGCCTATCGCAGCTTTACCAACTGCGCGGCCGTGTGGGGCGCAGCAACAAGCTGGCCTACGCGTTTTTAACCGTCAGCCCCAACAAGGTGCTCACCGAGAACGCCGACAAGCGTCTCTCCGCCATCCGGGAGTTCACCGAGTTCGGCTCCGGCTTCCGCGTCGCGATGCGGGATCTGGAGATTCGCGGCACGGGAAACCTCTTGGGCGCGGA
The DNA here is from genome assembly GCA_937934775.1 of uncultured Clostridia bacterium. Lineage (GTDB taxonomy): Bacteria > Bacillota > Clostridia > Christensenellales > Aristaeellaceae > JAEZHK01. The sequence continues at coordinate 4,047 of CALGYL010000391.1, read as the reverse complement.
ACAGTCGGGTCACATGGCTTCCGTTGGCTACGACCTGTACGTGAAGATGATCGAGGATGCCATGCGGGAACTCCGGGGCGACCAGTCGCTGGGCGATATCCAGACCAAGGTGGAGCTCAGGGTGGACGCCTATCTGCCGGGCGAATATGTCCGAAACGATGTGACCCGCGTGGAGGTCTACAAGAAGATCGCCTCGGTGAGCAGCAAGGCGGCCAGGGAAGACCTGATCGAAGAACTGATCGACCGCTTCGGCGATCCGGCCAGGCCGGTGATGAACCTGATTGAGATCGCGCATCTGAAAAACCTGTGTCAGCGGCTGGGTATCGACCTTGTGACCGGTCGGAACGGCGCGATTGTGATGCGCTTTTCCCCGGCGGCGGACGTGGATGTGGTGCGGCTGATCGAGTCGCTCCGGCCTTATGAAAAACTGGTCCGACTGCAGGCGGGTAAGGAATCAGCGCTTGTCTATCAGGACGGCCGGAAGGCGATTGAGGAGCAACTGCCGGGCGCAGTTCTGATGGTGGAAAAGATCGCCGGGGAAACGACGCTCCAGGGCCAGGTACAAAAGAGCGAGGGAGAAAACAAGTGATTGTAAAGGGCAGCGGGGAACGGCTCCATGATCTTTTAGCGCGGCAGAGCTTCCAGCTGGAGGCACCCTGCGGCGGCAAGGGCATCTGCGGAAAATGCCGCGTCAAAGTCCGCGGCGACATAAGCGCCCCCTCGGAGAATGAGCGGGATCTGCTCTCGGCGGAAGAGCTTGCCCAGGGCTGGCGGCTGGCCTGCATGTGCTTCCTGAACGGGGAGGCCTGGGTGGAGCCGAACGGGGGCGGAAACGCGCGCATTTTGACCGAGGGCGGATCGGAAACCGTCGAAGGCGTTCTGGGGATTCAGGCGGCGGTCGACATCGGCACCACGACCATCGCCGCCTACCTCCTCCGGGATGGGAAAATCATCGACTGCGAGGCCGCGATGAACCCGCAGCGCTCTGTTGGCGCGGATGTGATCAGCCGGGTGGACTACATCGTCAACCATGAGGATGGGCTTAGGTTCCTGTCTGAACAGGTTCGTCGGAAGGTGGACGAGTTGATCGGGCGGATGGCGGTTCGGCAGCGAATCGCCGCCGAGGAAATCGGGCGGGTTACGCTGGTGGGCAACCCCATCATGACACACATCCTGTCCGGAATCGATCCCAAGGCCATCGCAGTGGCGCCCTACACACCTTCGTATCGGGAAGCGTTCTTCACCCGCGGACTCCTTGCGAGCGCGGCGGAAGCAGAGCTGCTGGTCGGCGGCTGCGTGGCGGGCTACGTGGGTTCGGATACCATCGCGGCCGTCATGGCGGCGGGGATGGATCATTCGGATGAAATATCGCTGCTCCTGGACATCGGCACCAACGGCGAAATCGCGCTGGGCGGGCGCGGACGGATGCTGTGCTGCGCGGCGGCGGCGGGGCCGGCGTTTGAGGGCGCGCACATCAAATACGGCTCCGGCGCGGTGGACGGTGCCATCGACCGGGTGTGGGCCGAGGACGGGCGGCTTCACTGCCATGTGCTGGGCGGCGGCGCGGCAAAAAGCATGTGCGGAAGCGGCCTTGTCGACGCGGTGGCCACGATGCTTTCGTTGGAATGGATCGATGAGACCGGCCGCATGGACGGCGCGGAAGTGGAGCTAGCCAACGGCGTGACGCTCACCCAGCGGGACGTGCGGGAAGTGCAGTTGGCCAAGGGCGCGATCGCCGCGGGCATCGACATCCTGATGCGCGAGCTGGGCGTGACAGAGAAGGACATCCGCCATCTATACCTCGCGGGCGGATTCGGGAACTACATCGATAAAAAGAGCGCCTGCGCCATCGGCCTTTTGCCGCCGGAGTTATTGAGCCGAGTGACACCCATCGGGAACGCTGCGGGCACGGGTGCGCGGCTGATGCTGCCGGGCCCGGAGCGCGCCGAAGCGCTCAGGCGGCACATGGAGTACGTCGAATTGTCCGGGCGCAAGGATTTTCAGGAGCTGTTCAGCGACAAAATGTTGTTCTAGCAGGAAAAGTGGGGCCTTTCGGCGCGCCGCGTGAAATATCGCTGGCGCGCCGCTTTCTTCTTTACACGCGCCGCGCCTTATGCTACAATGCCTTCCGGACGAACCGCAGCGAAGGAGGCAGCCCTGATGCCGGCGCACACGTAATTTTGAATTGAATCGACTGCGCATCCCGCTTGCCGCGGGATGTGCTGGTTTCATTACAAAATTACGCAGAGCGACGTGATCTATGGGGCGCGTTGACCCCAAAGCGTGAAAGCTATGCCGACGGCATGGCTTTTTTGCGTGTTCGTCTATACCTTTACGCCGCTCGGAAAGAGCGAATATGCGGTATTCCTATGCCATCACCATCGAAAAGGCCCCTGCCGTCATCCGGCGCTGTGCCCACTGCGGCGTGAAGAAGCCGTTTCTCCCGTCGGATCAGATCCGGATCAACGCCCAGAAGAAGCTGCTGGATGTGTGGCTGATCCACCGCTGCATGGATTGCGGCCAGACGTGGAACATGGAGGTGTTCGCCCGGATCTCCCCAAAGCAGTTGGACCGTGCGCTGTACGACAGATTGCTGTCAAACGACCCGGAACTGATCCGGTCGCTGGCCTTCGATCCTCAACTCCACGCAAAAAACGGCACGCCCCTGTGCCAGGCTACACTCGCCTACCGCATCGACGGTGAGCGGCTCTCTCTGGATTCATTGAAGGAGTCTGCCGAACTGTTGCTTGCCTGCCCGGTGCCGCTGGGCGTCCGGCTGTCCCGGCTGATTCGGGAAATCCTGGGTTTGTCGGCTGGACAGTTTGAAGCCATGACAGCCTCCGGCCGGATCTCGTCGCCCGACGCCGCCGATCTGACCCGCGCGCGGATGGAGACGCGCTGCCTGGTGCGCGTCGATCCGGCCCCGCAATCCCCGCCGGATTACGGCTGGTGATCGATGGGGAAAGCCATCCGTTTGACATTCCCGAAAATCCGATAACGATGAACGGGCCTGTGCCGTTTTCCACACAGGCCCGTTCGGAGCACGAAACCCATTGGGTATTTTTAATGCGACGGAAGAAGCGCCTCATGCGCCGGAGATCCCGCCGGATTTCCGGAAGTGCGCTGACTTATGGTACGGTTTCCGCCGCCTGTATGTGTGCCGATGGTAGAAACAGGCTTCCGGCGCACTGGTCACCCGAGTGAATGAAGCAGTACGAGACTTTGTTGATCGTCTGAGCGCACGCCGCAAAGGCGAGCGTTTTCATTTCTCAGCCAGCGCCTTCAGCGCGGCTTCCTGCACCCGGAAGATGGTCCAGTCGTCCAGAGGCTGCGCGCCAAGCGACCGGTAGAACCGGATGCTGGGCGTATTCCAGTCCAGGCACGCCCATTCCAGCCTTCCGCAATCGCGCTCCACCGCGAGGCGAGCCAGTTCCTTCAGGAGGGCTTTTCCGTACCCCTGGCCGCGGCATTCCCGCAGCACGAACAAATCCTCCAAATAGATGCCGCTGCGCCCGAGAAATGTTGAAAAGTTGTAGAAGAACAGCGCAAAGCCAACGTTCCGCCCGTCAACCCGGGCAAACAGCACTTCCGCGCGTCCTTTGGTAAAGATCCAGTCGCGAAGGACATCCTCCGTCGCCACAACGCTGTCCAAGAGGTTTTCGTATTCCGCCAGCGCACGTATGAAAGCCAGAATCTCAGGTACGTCCTGCTCGGTGGCAAACCGAAATTCGATGGTTCCCGCCATATTTCCCTCCGTCAGTCCGCGCCGCACTTCAAAAAAGCGTTGGGCGTTTTGATATACGAACGCGGGCGGCAAGCCGCCCGCGCATCATTGCTATCTTCCCCGGCCTCCGCCGGCGCCACGGGAACCACCGCCGCCGCCGGCGCAGCCGCGTCCCCCGCCAAAGCCGCCTCCGCCGAAGCCGCCTCCGCCGAAGCCGCCTCCGCCGAAGCCTCCCCCGCCACAGCCGCCTCCGGACCGCCCGCCGCCAGAGCCGCGGGACCTGCCGCCGCCGCCGGAGAAGCCGCCGCCGCCGAATCCACCGC
>CALGYL010000390.1 GCA_937934775.1 uncultured Clostridia bacterium | reverse complement strand
CCCGAATCCTTGGTCAGTGTCGATTTGCGACCGACCTGTACCATCGATGTTAATCTTGTATAGCGTAGAGTTATTACTCACATTCGTATAATAAATCCAGCCATTGTAAACATTTAGATCGTAAGACCCATCATCATTGAGCCGTGTCCTTCCAGACCCATCCTTGCCGATTCTGTAAATATTGAAACCTCCTCCATCGTGAGAATAATAGACGTAGTCACCCGCCACATTAATCGCATAGCTATTGTCGCTGTTCAGTCTTGTGCGGTCGGATCCGTCTGTGCGCATCTTGTACAGGTAGCCGCCGTCGCTGTTATTCCGATAGAACATCCAACCGTTGACGACTGTCAGCGTGTCCGTTTTGTCACTGGAGACTAATGCTCGCCCTGAACCATCTGTGTTTATCCGATAAACATGATCGCTATCGCTCATATTCTGATAAATAATTATATTTCCCAGTACGTTTATTCTCTCGGTCACATCCGTATTTAGGCGAACTTTGTCACCCGTGCTCGAGTTAAGCTTATATAAGTACCCATTGTCCCCAGTGTTTTGGTAGTAAATCCAACTTCCCGTTTGCGCAACAAATCCATTGTTCAAGATATTTCCGGATGTATTGCCCACGCCATTCGGAACCTCCGAATCGGGATTGCTGCCAGTAACGGTCAGATTGAATTCCGCACGCTCCGCACCAGTCGCACCGTATTCTGTTCGAGCGGTAATGGTAGCGTCGCCAGCTCCGACGGCACTCACAACCCCTTTACTGTTGACGGTGGCGACGTAAATGTCGCTTGACTCCCACACAATCGCCTTGTATGTGGCGCTGGAGGGTTTGACGGTCGCTTTCAACGTCAATGTTTTGCCCGTAGCCAGAGAACCGGATGTATTATTCAGCCTAATAGAGGTCACCGGCTTGTAAATGTAGAGATTGATGCTTGTTTTCTTGCCGCTGCCATCTACTGAGTAGGCGGTAATCTTCACTTTACCGGGCGCTACGCCAGTCACAGTCCCGTTGGATATCTTCGCGATCTTCGATTTGCTTGTGGTCCAACGGATGGTTTGTAGTGCATCCACCGGTAAAACTTCAACGTTCACTTTGACGGAGCCACCTACTTTTATATACGAAAGGTCAGAAGTCAAACCGATGCTTTGAACGGCTTGCGTCACGGTTAAAAGGAACTCAGCAGATTCATCTCCTGTAGCCCCAAAATCCGTGCGCACGGTAATGGTCGCTTGACCAGCGCTGATCGCTCTTACGACGCCTTTTGTGCTGACCGTTGCGACATCTGGATCGCTGCTTTCCCACGCAAGGGATTTATAAGTCGCTTTAGAAGGCTTGACGGTAGCAGATAGCGTTAAAGTCTTCCCTGGAATTAGATTTCCAGAGGCCTTGTTTAGTATGATAGAGGTCACTGGCCGGTAAACATAGAGGGTGAGTCTAGCTTTCTTTCCGCTGCCGTCAGTTGCAAACGCGGTGATCGTCGCTTTCCCGGGCGCGACGCCAATCACCGTCCCATCCGAGACCTTCGCAATCTTCGAATTGCTGGTGGTCCAGCGGAGCGTTTGCAATGCGTCTCCCGGGAGCACTTCGGCGCTTACATCAACGGAATCGCCAATTTGTATGTATGGATGATCGGCGGTTAATTCAATGCTCTGAACGGCTGGCGTGACGGTTAACAGGAATTCGGCATATTCGTCGCCCGTGGCGCCAAAATTCGTCCCGGCGGTGATGGTTGTCTCGCCTACGCCAATGGCGGTTACCACACCTTTGCTGCTAACAGTAGCGACACTCGGATCGCTGGACTCCCATACGACAGACCGATAGGTAGCGTTTGAGGGTTTGACGGTGGCGATCAGCGTCAGCGACTTGCCCACAAGCAAGTTGCCGGAAGTTCTGTTCAGCATAACACTTGTAACAGGCCTGAAGACGCTGATCTTGACGCTCGCCTTCTTGCCGCTCCCATCGGTCGCGGCAGCGGTGATTGTCGCTGCCCCGGGATAAACGCCTTCAACTGTTCCGTCATCCGATACGGTGGCGATTTTCGTATTGCTGCTGTTCCAGCGAAGCGTCTGCTCGGCGCTCTCCGGCAGCACCTCCGCATAGATGGTGGAGCTGCCGCCCATCATGAGATAATCATCGTCAACTTCGAGCTTGATACTCTCCACAGGATCGGGTTCGGCCTCATGAATGTTGACGAAGGGAATGCCCGAGTCTATGGCAAACTGTTCAGCCGCGCTGCCCACTTCTCCATAGATTGATACACTTTCGCAATCCGTCACAGCATCCGGCGTTATGTATTCCACGGTCGGTGGAATCGAAATCCTTTCGAGATTTGGACAGCTCAGGAATGCTGTTCCTTCGATCTGTCGAACGTGGTCAGACAGGTCGATCCGCTTTATGGACTGGTTGTTGTAGAACGCCATATCGCCGATTTCTTCGACGCTAGCGGGCACCGTATACGTCGTAGCGGTCTTGCCCTCGGGGTAGCAGAGGAATGCGTTCTGCGTGAGATCGATCAGTGCACCTTGGTCGTCCGCATAGTTTTCACAGTCAGGATCCACTTCGATGTCGGTTAGCGCGTCACAATTGTAGAAATACGGATATGAGATTTCCTCCAGTGAGGCCGGGAGCGCGATGCTGGTCAGGTGGTCGCAACCGACGAACGCCCGCTCGCCGATGCGCTGGACGCCTTCTCCAAGGCTTATGCTCGTGAGCTTTCCGCAGCCCAGGAAAGCTGTGCTCCGGATTTCTGTGGTTGTGTCGGGCACACTGAATGAAGTCGCGCTGACCTGCGGTGGATAGCGAAGTAGCGATGTCCTGCCATAATCCATCAGCGCGTTGTTAACGACGCGGTACGCAGTGTTCCCCGACGCCACGGAGATCTTGCTCAGCGTGCCGCACTGATCGAATACGTCGTCTCCGATGGCGGTCACGGTGCTGGGGATCACAATCTCTTGGATCGCCGTCGAAGCAAACGCCTCGTTTTCGATTGTCTGCAACCCTTCCGGCAGGTTAATGTCTCGCAGGCTGGAACAGTAAGCGAACGCACAGCCACCGATGGAGCGGATGCTGTCTGGGAGATCCACGGTCTCGATCCAGTTGTCGTCCTGGAACGCGGCGAAGGCGATGCGGGTGACCGGGGTCCCGAGGATGGTCGCGGGAACGGAGACGTCCGCGTTGGTTCCTATGTAGCCTGTGATGACGGCCTCGTTGTTCTCAAACGTGTATTCAAAGTCCGGCGCCGGCGGCGGCAGGCTGACCTCCACCGTGGTGGTGGCGGAATTGTTGAGATCGTTCGTCTCGGCGAGTGCCCCCACACCGTCCACGTCCACCGTGATCTGATAAGAGCTGGATGATGAAGGATACCACTCGAATCCGTAGCTGTCGTCCTCAAGCGTCTGGTTGCCCGCGAGGCCGGGGCAGGTGTACTCCGCTTTCTTTTCCCCGTCGACGAACCAGCGAACCTTGAAAGCGCCCGCGGACACCTGCGTGCCATTCAGGAGGTTCGCGCTGAAGAAATAGCCGTTGCCGGGGATCTCAATATACCGGATAGCCGACAGCTTCAAATCGGGCTTGGTAGGGGCTGGAGGAGTGACTGTGAAGTTACCTGTGGGCGACAGCACCAGTCCCAGGTTCGAGAGGCTGACTGCCCGCACAAACCAGGTCCAGTTTCCGGTATCCGGCACGGTGAAGTTGTATGAGGTGGTATTGTTGACCAGGTAAGCGTAATATTTTCCATTGGTGGTATTGGTGATCTCCAGCTTGTAGCGGTTGGCCCAGGTATATACGTCGCTCCAGTTGAACGTCACCGTATCACCGACGGCAAACGTCGCGCCATTATCCGGCTTGAACAACGACATCGAAGGCGCTGTTGCATTTTCCGCGGTGACCTTGATCTTCGCGTCGCCATTAATTTCCGCATATTCGATCTTGTAGGGGCTGTCGTCGACCGCGGAGACGTAGAAGGGTGGAGAATACTCGTTCAGCACTTGTGCGCTCCACCGATCTACCATGCAGTGGCTACCCAGCCAGATCTTAATGCAGTCGTCCACCTCATAGTGAAAGCGGTGCCAGCCGGGGTCCAGAGGAAGCTTTGCTGTAAACCGAGCGGAGAACGCGTCTACCGGAACGCCGGGCGGTGATCCGGTGCCCCAATTCAAGTCGATGCCGCTCATGTCTGTGCTGTACAACACATTCCCGCTGAGCTGAACGCCTACATAGTAGTCGGCATGTACATTCAGGGACGATGTCGGGGTGGAAGTCGCCCGGACGGTAAAGGACCGCGTATGCGGCGCATCACCGAGCGTACTACCGATGTACGACTGCACCTGCCAGCGCCAGCTGCCGACAGTGTTGGCGGTATAGGAATAGCTTGTTCCAATTACGTCTTGCGCAAATGTACCCGTACCCGTGTCGCAGATCACTGTCAGCCGGTACTTGGACGCGCCCGTATTGTCCCATTGAAAACTGATTGTTGTGCCTGCATCAACCAAAGCACCATCCGAGGGATTCTGTAACTTCGGAACTCCCGGTGTGATCGTGACCGGCGTGCTAGTGGCGGTAAAGGATCGTTCCATGGACACGCCCAGCGCATTTATGAAATTCTGCATCGCAGTCACCTTCCAGCGCCACGAGCCAGCCGAAGGAATCGCATAGTCTGCGGATGCGGTGTTCGTCTTTACCAGATACGAAGTTCCTGCGGTATCGTTATAGAGGTTCAGGTAGTATAAGGCGGCCCCTACGTCGGACCATTGGAAGGTGATTGTTGTTCCGACGGTAAAAGATACTCCGGGCCCAGGTGCGTTTAAAGCCGGGACGTAGGATGAATGCTCTGCATCGGTCACCGTAAAGGTCCGCGCCGGCGAATAATCACCATACCAGAAGCCATTGATTGATGCCACCTTCCAAGTCCACATGCCGTTCTGCGGTTCATCGATGGTATAGGAGTTAGTATCGATGGCCTGACATGTCTCCTTGCCGGTTGCGGTGTCGGTCAGACTGAGATAATAATAAGCAGCTCCGGTATCCAGCCAGCGTAACACAATCGGCTGAGTATTCAAAAAGCTCTTCCCGGAGTCCGGGCTTACCAGAATCGGTGTTCCAGCATAATAGTAGAAAATGCTTACGTCTCCGATGGCCCAGCTCACGTGCGCGATGGATGTGGGAGAAATATAGCGGTATACGTTCTCGCTGTTCGCCCGGTTTACTTTCTTGCACTTTTCGTACAATGATGGATAGTGATCGACGATGTAGTTGCTTAAATCATGTGGATCATCAATGCCGGGTTCAGCCGACACGTGCATGATACTGGGCGCTATTTCATTCCAAACACGCATCGCGAAGGTCGTACAGTTGTTATTGAACACATTATACCTATTGCTAACCGATAAGATTTCGTTTATTTTTGTAATATCCACATCGGTAATGTTCGTTGTGAGCGAAATCCTATTAGTATAATTTCCATATTCGCTTATTACATAGGCTCCCCAATTGTAGAATATGCCATCGCCATCGTCAGATGAGCTGCTTGTTTCCACGACAACGCCCCCACCGGATTTCAAAGTGTAGGCTCCAATAAATAGATCGTGATCCGTTATATTCTCAAGATAGATCCATGCATGTTGTCCGCCAATCATATGAACATAATAGCTGATCCTATTTGTAATTCTAAAAGGGGCTTGCATTCCATCTGAAAAAATGGACATTTTAGCAACATAAGCAGATTGACCCTTTATCGAAATCAAGCCGCTTGAGGCGGCGTCCGGCTCATCCGCTCTTTCGATAGACTTGCCCCCCATACTGCGTTGAGAAAAAGCTCCGGTTTGATGTGCTTCCCTGTCCTCGCCTCTCAAGTAAGGCAGGTTGATGGCTAATCGCCAATAGCGATTGAGATTATCTTTTGTTGCGGTAAAACTGTATACCACATCCGTCGCGTTTGACTCATCAGTCCATTGTAGTGCGTCCGCTTCCTCTCCACTGACAGCCATGTCTTCAGAGGTTTTTTCAAGCTGCGCTTGGGTCGGCTTGTCTCCAATGGCGTCCAGCGCCTCGTCTACCGTATTGTCGGGAATCTCCGCCCACTGCCACTGGAAGGAGGCGCCCTCGTAGCCGATGATGGTGGCGGCCAGCGTGACGGTGTCGCCTGGAGAGGCGAGCACGGGGTCGATGGAGATGGAGACGCATTGCGCCGCCTGCGCTTCCCCGATAGTAACGGTAATCTGGGGGAGCAGAACGCCCTCCGCTAGCGTGTAGCCCTCCTTCAGCACCGGGAGGAACGCGTAGACTCCACCATTGAGCCATTCCGCCGTGTCGGCGCGCGCCCAAGTGACTGAAACGTCCACTGGAGCACCACTAGTGGTTGCTTGAAGTGTATCGGGCAGCACCACAGCCGATTCCGCCGTGTCCGCAGGCACTGTGATTGCCGCGCCATCGCCCAGGTCCATAAAGCTATCCAGCAGGACAACCGGCATGCCGGTGGGGGCTGGTGTTTCTACAACAACCAGTGTTTCCGTGGGCTCAAGCGTACTCCCCGCATCCGGTGATGTCACGGGTTCGAGGATGTCTTCTCCGTTCGATGAGGTTTCAGGTTCGAGGGAGGCTTCCACATCAGACGTAGCGCCAGGATCAAGGGTTGGCATTGCTCCGGATTCGGCGAAGATTTGCGCGTCATCGGTGGACTGGGGAGATGCTTCTGGCTCTAGCGCCTTCTCCTGTTCGAGCGATTCTGCGGATTCGGGCGTTGCAACAGGGTCAGGACCGGACTCAAGGATTTGACTGGAATCAGGCTCCAGTGTCGGGCTCGGTTCTGGTTCTTGCGTTGCTGGAGTCTCCAGATTCGCTTCAGAAGAAGGCTCTGATTGTTTCTCTGGCATTTCCTTAAGAAATTTGCATTTGATCCTCACCAGCGGATGGTCTTCGAATGTGGCAAATGCTTCAAGTTGTTCGAAGCTGCTTAAAAGTTCCTGTGTCTCTTCCTCTGTCAGGAATTGTAGCCGCCGCAGGCGCATGCATCCATCGATAACGCCAAGTTTGCTGTCGAAGTGGCAAAAAACCCAGTCGTTACCGGGATTGTCTGCGTCCTTGAAAATCCGATCCGAAACATACACAATGTCCTTTTTCGAGAGTAATGCAATTTGATCGCTGTCTTTTTTTGCCTTTTCAAGAACGGGAGACTCGTCCGTGAGGACAAGCGCATATCCTTCGGATGCTGCCGAAATGTCTTGGGAATCAGCGTCAGAATTCTGAGAAGGATCTGTATTGTTTTCGTATTCTGGCGTAGGAGTTGGTTTCTCATCTAAGGAGTCTTCATGAGATTCTGGCGAGTCAGGCGCCTGTGTATATTCCGACGCTGAATTTTCGTCAGGTTTTGGCGGCTGCCCTTGACTTTCGTTCGGATTGTCGCTTGCGGATTCCACCACCTGCTGTGGCACTTCAACTTGCTCAGCAGATGCGCTTGCATAGATAGATTCTGAGTCGGCAGGGAGGATGCCAAATAGGAGAAGAACGGCCAAGACAAGAGCGAGAACGCGATTGCTAAACATGATGCATCCTCCATTCAGATGCGAACGCCACTTACGGCATGCTGCGTCGTAAAACCTCGGTCTTTTAGTTCATTGCATCGTCGATTGGAGCACGTTAAATTCCGCGCATTCTCAACGCAATATTAACACCTTTTCCGAGTCAAAACAAGTTACATTTTTATTGCATTGGCGTGAAGATCCTTGCCGAGTTGATGTTCAGTACATGCCTTTTCTCATTTGTTCGGTTCCTGACAGCTTCAACCGGACGGCTATCCGTCATACTGCCGCTGGTACTCAGCCTGATACAGCGCGGAGTTCAGCCGAGCGAAATGAAGCAGCCCGCCCTTTCCGGACAGGCTACTTCTCTGTCATATCCCCTATGAAGTTGTAGACCACCCGGATCTCCTGCTGCTTCTGTCCATCGATGACCACCGCGTCGTGGACGTAGACCTTTTCGACGAATGCTGCGACGATTTCTGGCGTCAGAGCTTGAATATCCGTGAATTGTCTGACAAGGCTTATGAACTGGTTCGCTCCGTCCGATGCTTCCTGCTCCGCCGTTATAAGCTCCATCAGTTCACCGTTGCGCTCCCGGAGCTTCGCCTGCTCTTCCTCGTAGGTAGCCAACATCCGGGTGAAACGCTCCGTAGATAGCTCGCCGCTGACCTTGGACTCGAACAGGCCATTGATGATTCGATCAATTTCTTCCAGCCGCTTTTGGATGGTGCCCTGTTCCTTCTTGCTGCGACGCAAGACATCCCGGTTGCTGGTGCTGCTTTTCCGCTGCACCATGAGGATGAACTCCGCCTCATGGTCCTTTGCCATTGAGGTGACTGTCCGCAGATTATCGAGCACGGCCGCCTCCACAACGCCCCGTTGTATGTAATGTGGCGAACAAAGATGATAGTCCGTATGATAGCAACAGGAGAACGTACCGTTGGTGTTTTTCAGACGCGAAGAAAAATGAAAATGCAGCCGATTCCCGCAATCCGAGCAAAACAGAAATCCGTTCAACGGACCTTTGTCATGCGTAACGGCAGGTCTGCGCCGGCCTTGTTGTTCCCGGATCCGATGCGCGGTCTGCCACGTATCTTCATCAATGATGGGCTCCTGCGTGTTACGCGTGATGATCCAGTCCTCTTTGGGAATGGCAGCATGTTTGTTGCTCTTGTATGAGATTGATTCAGTGCGGCAGCTGACGGTATGACCGGCATAGGCGTATTCATCGAGAATTCGTAGTACTGAGGTATTCCGCCAAACGACCGGAGCATCCTTGATTGACAACCGTCTACCGCGATTGGGGAAACCTTTGCTCTCCTTATACTCGCGCGGAGGCAGAAGTCCCTTACGGTTCATTACCTCCGCAATTTCCGCAGCACCCATACCGCCGATGAAAAGGACAAAAATCTCCCGGACGACATCCGCGACTTCCTCATCAATCAACCACTGATGCTTGTTTGTCTCTGACTTCTTGTAGCCGTAGGGCGCATAAGCCGTCAGGTGCTGACCGGCGGTAGCGCGGGCTTTCATGCTTGCCTTGATTTTCTTTGACACGTCCCGGCAGTACCATTCATTGATGATATTTCGGAACGGCGTAAAATCACTGGTGGAATCATCTGCACTGTCCACCCCGTCGTTGACGGCGATGAAACGGATTCCAAGTTCCGGGAAACGCATCTCGGTGTAGAGCCCGACATTCAGGTAATCACGCCCGAAGCGGCTCATGTCCTTGCAGATGACCGTTCCGATCTGCCCGGCCTCTGCATCAGCAATCATCCGCTTAAAGCCAGGACGGTCGAAATTCGCACCGGAAAAACCGTCATCGATATAGAAGCGCGTCTGCGGGAACCCATGATCAGACGCATACTTGCTAAGGATCAATTTTTGCGTGCTGATGCTGTTGGATTCGGCGTCGCTGCCATCATCACGGGACAGGCGGCAGTACAGGGCAGTCACTTTTAGTTGGTCAGCAACTTGATTTTTCACCCAAGCACCTCCTCTGGTTGCTGACCATATTGGCTCTGTTCCGCAGAAATTGCAAGTGATTTTGCCGCGTCTATGTGCCTAAGCAGCAGGCCTTCTATCTTGGTTTCCAGTGTTTCCGTTGCCCCCGAACTGAACTCGGAATGGACGATTACGAGCATCTTTCCGATTTGCATTTCTGTCCGCATGAAAATTCTCCTGTTTGAGAGGAACAACCAACGCTCCTCATGCAGTGTGGTAGTGAGGGCTGCAATCGCTCCCTCTGCTTACCTGCTGACAGGAAGATCGAGTATGTGGACATCCATCGCCAAAAAACAAAAAAAACGCGACCCGGCGCAATGCCGAATCGCGGTAGTGAAAAACTCGAGTATATCCGTAACTGGAAATAGATGGCCACCTTACCCCTGGCCAGCATCCTGTCCGTCCCGGTCATGGAGTTGCTCCAAGACGGTCTTGAGCTTGTCCGGAACCGGAAGCCCCAGATGGGCGGCATTCTCCAGAATGGAAACACCTTCATTTGATAGATAGAAGCAGATAACCGCGGAACGGAGCGCGCCGCCGGTGCCGATCACTTGCT
>CALGYL010000389.1 GCA_937934775.1 uncultured Clostridia bacterium | reverse complement strand
TCGCCTCGCTTCGGCTCCTTGTTCTGCATCGAAAACCCCTTGGCGCTTTGGAGTGGTTAATGTTTTCCTTTAGTATGAAATAGCGCTGCTATTCTTCGCTCCGGTTCCTTGTTCTGCATCGAAAATTCCTCGTCCCTTTGGGGTAAATAATGCTCTTCATTGGTATTACCAGTTAGAAAACGAGCGGTTGTATTGTGTTTATAGACCGGAGAGGCGGGGGGATTTGTGCGGTATTGCCCTTGATAAATCGCATCCAGAATTTACGGCCGTTTGACCATGCCCGGACACGATCCATACCGCCCGGCGCTACACTCGCCTTGCAATACCAATGCAAAATATGGATTCCACGTTGGACTGAATCTTTTCGCGCAGAACGTTATAAAACGGTTGCGGGCCGTCTCGATTTGAGGCGGCCCAGTTTTGATTGCGCGGCGGCCGGGCCTTTCCCGGTTTGCGCGGCGACAGCTTCCGGTGGCGCGTCCGTATGGTCGCTTACGGGGATCCGGAACAAAATCTTTCGATGGAATTGAAGGAAACTTCATTGACAAAGGCCCTTGACGGATGCTATTATTCAGGCAGTAAATAAATAGCATTCGTACCAATGGCGGCACTGATTATGCGTATCAAGTGTTGCCGTTTTTTCTTTATACAGGCGCATCAATGGCGTTTTGCACAAGCGCCGGCGAAACGGCGGCGGGGTTCCGGGTCAGTCGTCAAGGCCAGTTTACGCTTGAAAGTGGCAGAATGCGCTTTGGCCGAACCTGGGTTCCCAACTGCCCAGGAAGCATGCCGGGAACCCGCGGCTCCGTAAGCGCAGTCTTTCGACAGAATTGTAGAAACCGATATTGACACAATCCATACGGGAATGGTATTATTTCCGAAACATCAGAGAGGGCATTGGGACCGGCAGCAGCGACCCCGGGCGCCGTGCGCCGCTGAGCCCCATTTTCATTTGACCGGGAATGACGTTTGCGCAAACGGATACGAACCGACCGCGAGAATAAAAAAGAGGTGCATCGGGATGAACAGCAAACTGTTTCAGGTTGCCAAGGGGGAGACTCCGGCGGATCTTGCCGTGGTGAACGGACTTCTGGTGAACGTGTATACGGGGGAGATCTATCCGGGCGGCGTGGCCGTGGCGGGGGACACCATCGCGGCGGTGGGCGACATCGCCTACGCGATCGGGCCGGAGACCAAGGTGATCGACGCGCTCGGTCAGTATATCACGCCCGGATTCATCGACGGGCACATCCATCCGGAGAGCACCAGCCTTTCCATCCGCCCCTTTGCCGAGATCGTGCTCAAGCACGGCACGACGGTCGTGTTCACGGACCTTCACGAGGTGGGCGTGGTCGGCGGGCTGGAAGCCATCGAGGCCGTTCTGGACGAGGCGAAGGCCACCGATCTTGCAATTTACTTCGTCGTTCCCTCCCATGTGCCCTTCTCGCCCTACTTTGAAACCAGCGGCGGCCATTTTGACACAGAGATCATCAAGCGGGCGCTGGCCCGCCCGGACGCGGTAGGCCTTTCGGAGTGCGTGGGGCCCTACATCGCGATGGGGTTCCCGGACCTGATGGCATCGATGGAATACACGCTGTCCCAGGGGAAATCGCTGCAGGGGCATCTGCCGGAAATGCACGGCCCCCTCTTCAACCTGTGCGCGGCGGCGGGCGTGACGACGGATCATGAGGCGCTCTCCGGCGACGACGCGCTACTGCGCCTCCGGGGCGGCATGCACCTGATGATGCGCGAGGGCTCCGCGGCCCGCAGCCTGAAGGACCTGCTCAAGCCGGTGCTGGAGAGCAAGCTGGACACCTCCCGCGTCAGCATCGTGACCGACGACCTGCACACGGTGGACGCGGTGGAGCGCGGGCATCTGGACGACGCGGTGCGCACCGCGCTTGCGCAGGGCGCGGGCTTTGCGCAGGTCATCCAGTTTGTGACGCTGAACGCGGCGCGGGCCTTCGGGCTGGACAACAGGATCGGCGGCCTCGCCCCCGGCCGGCGCGCGGACATCAACCTGACCACCGGGCCGGAGGATTTCCGCGTGAAGACCGTCATCGCGGGCGGCAAGCTGGTGGTGGAGGACGAGCAGACGATTGCGCACTACGCGCCCGCGCAGCACAAGAGCATTCTTTTGAACACGGTGACGCTCAAAAAGCCGGTCGCGCCGGAGGATTTTGAAGTGCGGGTCTCCCAGGAGGCCACCAAGGCGCGCGTTCTGGTGATGGACACCCTCCCCTGGATCCCGATCACCACGGGACGCGAGGTGACGCTGAAGGCAGAGGGCGGCGTCGTGCAGTGCGATTTGGATCAGGATGTGCTCTACATCGCGCAGGTGGAGCGTTACGGCATCAACGGCAACATCGGCAAGGCCTTCATGGGCGGCTTCAACCTGAAAGCGGGCGCGATCGCCTCCTCCGTGGGCCATGACAACCACAACATCATCGTCATGGGCACCAATCACGCCGACATGGCGCTGGCGGTAAACCGCGTGGCGGAACTGCAGGGCGGCCAGGTGGTGGTCAAGGACGGAACCGTGACCGGCGAGATCGCCTACCCCGTGCTGGGCCTTTTGACCGACCTTTCGGCGGAGGAAGCGGCGGAGCAGAAGAAGGCGCTCAACGCGCTGATCCATGAAATGGGCAGCGGCATCCCGATCCCGTTCATGTTCCTCTCGTTTATTTCACTGGCGGCCATCCCGGAATTTGCGGTAACCGACCACGGCTTCATCGACGTATTGAACCAGAAGATCGTGGACCCGGTTCTGGAAGTTATCGTCTGACAGACAGGAGTTGAGGATATGCCACTGAATCCGCAATTGATCCGCGTGGCGCTCGGAAAAGAGTGCGCGGACATCGTCATTCAAAATGGGCTTCTGGTCAACGTCGCCTCCGGCGAGATCTACCCGGCGGACATCGCCGTCAAGGGCGAGCGCATCGCCTCCATCGGGCCGCTGCCGGAGGGGACGATCGGCCCGGACACCCGCGTCATAGACGCCAAGGGGCTGTACCTGGCCCCCGGCTTCATCGACGCCCACATCCACATCGAGAGCAGCATGCTGACCTACACCGAGTTCAGCAAGATGGTGGTCCGGCACGGCACGACCGCCGTCGCCAGCGACCTGATGGAGGTCACCATCGTTTCGGGCATCGAGGGGATGCGGGAGCTGCTGGCCGAATCGAAGAATACGCCCGTCCGGCTGTACTACCCCGTGCCCTCCTTCATGGAGGAGGAGACGGGCCTTCAGACCATCGGCAGCGTACTGCACGCAAGCTCCATCGAAGAACTTCTGAAGCTGCCCGAAGCGGTGGGACTGGCCGAGGTATTGGGCATGCCGGTTCTGGCGGAGAGCCCGCAGTCCGCGGCGGTTCTGAAACTGGCGGAGGATGGAAAGCTGACGGCGGAGGGGCACGCGCCCGGGCTCACCGGGGCGGCGCTCAACGCCTACGCAAGCGCGGGCATCCGGTCGGACCACGAGAGCACCAACGCCCGGGAGGCGCTGGAGAAGCTGCGCGCGGGGCTGCGCGTTCTGATGCGCGAAGGATCCGCCTCCACGGACCTTCTGGCCTGCCTGGAGATCGTCGTGAAAGACGGCGTGGACACCCGCCACATCGCGATGGTCAGCGACGACATTGACGCTTTGCACATCCAAAAACTCGGGCACATGGACCACAAGGTGCGCATGGCCATAAAAGCGGGCGTTACGCCGATGGCCGCGCTTCAGATGGTCACCATCAACCCGGCGGAGAGCCTGAAGATCGACAATGAGTCCGGTAGCATCGCGCCGGGCAAGTACGCGGACATCGTGTTCCTCTCCTCGCTTCAGGAGTGTAAGGTGGAAAAGGTGATCGCCAAGGGTGCGCTCGCGGTGGAGGCGGGGAATCTGACGGCGGGATACCCGGCGCCCGTGTATAGCGATCTTCTTCTGAACACCGTGCGGCTGGCCCGGCCGATCGAAGCGTCGGATCTGGCCATCGCGGCGCCGGAGGGCAGCGAAAAGGCGAAGGCGTGGGTCATCGGCGCGTCGGGCACGACACTTCTGACCAAGCGCATGGAGGCCGATCTGCCCGTCGAAAACGGCGTGGTCGGGCCGGACGTGGCAAACGACATCCTACACATCGCCTGCGTGGAGCGCTATGGCAAGAACGGCGGCATCGGCAAGTCCTTCATCCACGGCGTTGGCCTGAAGGACGGCGCGATCGCGATTTCGGTGGGCCACGACCACCACAACATCACGGTGGCCGGCACAAACCTTCAGGACATGGCCGCGGCGGTCAACCGCGTCCGGGATCTGAGCGGCGGCGTGGTGTACGTCCGGAATGGAAAACCCGAATCGGAGATTGCGCTGCCCGTCTGCGGCCTATTGTCCACGGAGCCGGGCGAAGCGGTGGCGCGGAAGCTGGAGGAACTGATTTCCGCGATGGACGCGCAGGGCAGCAAGCTGGCTTCGCCCAATGTCACGCTGTCCTTCATCACGCTGATCTTCATCCCGGAGCTTGCCATCACCGACCAGGGGCTCTTCGACGTGGAACGCTTCTCGCTGATCGACCCGCTGATTGCGGGTTAACCCAAATGTATGCGCCCGCCCGCGCTTATACATTAATAAACAAAGGAGCAGGAAAATGAAGAAGAGAATGATCGTCGCACTGGTTCTCTCGGTCCTTCTGACGCTTGGCGCGCTGTCCGGATCGGTCGCGCTGGCCGAAGCCGCCGCCGCGCCCATCGCCAAGAACGCGGAACTGAAACCCATCGCCAAGGAAGACCTGAAGGTCGCGTTCATCTACGGCAGCGCCGTGGGCGAGGAGGGCTACTCCTTCTCCCATGACAAGGGCCGTAAGGCGCTGGAGGCCGAAGGCATCAAGACCACCTGCCTTGAAAACATCCCCGAGAACGCGCAGTTTGAAAAATCCGTCCGCGACCTGATCGAGCAGGGCTATAACGTGATCTACGCCACCAGCTACGGCTACGGCAAGTACGTACTGAAGCTGGCCGAGGAGTACCCGGCCGTGTACTTTAACCACGCCACCGGCGCTACCAACGCGGGCAACGTGGCTACCTACATGGGGCGGCTGTACCAGGCCCAGTATCTGGCGGGCATCGCGGCCGCGTACCGCACCGCCTCGAGCAAGATCGGCTTTGTCGTCTCCTTCCCGATCCCGGAGGTGCTGACCCAGGTGAACGCCTTTACGCTGGGCGTCCGCTCGGTGAAGCCGGAAGCCACCGTGGAAGTGAAGTGGACCAATTCCTGGTATGATCCGGTCGCCGAGAAGAGCGCGGGCCTCGAGCTGGTGAACACCGGCTGCGACGTGATCTGCGCCTACCTTGACACCATGAACGCCCAGATCGCGGCGGCGGAAAAGGGCGCCTATGCCATCGGCTGCAGTTCGCCCGCGCCCGCCGTCCTGCCCGACGCCTACCTGACCGCCCCGATCTTCAACTGGGCCAACTACTACACCAAGGACGTCCAGAAAATCATCGACGGCACCTGGGAACCGGTCTTCCAGTTCTACGGTCTGGATTCCGGCGTAGTGGATGTCGACACCCTGACCAAGAACAACGCGGACGGCGCCGCCGCAGCGGTCGACGCCGCCAAGGCCGCCATCATCGCCGGAACGCTGGACGTGTTCGCCGGCGAGCTGAAAGACAACGAGGGCAAGATCCGCTGCGAGGCGGGCAAGGCCTTGACGGATGTTGAAATCCTGACGATGGACTGGTTTGTGGACGGCGTGATCGGCTCCGTGGCCGCGCAGTAATGCCCATCCCCCAATCTTTCGTCCTGGCAAAATGGTGAATTGACGGGGCTTTGGGGAATCTGCTAAACAGATTCCCCAAAGCCATATCCGCAGGGAGTGAAGCCGTTGTCAAAGCCGCACATTGAACTGAAAGGCATCACCAAGCGCTTCGGCGACGTGGTGGCCAACCGAGAAATCGACCTCGAAATCCGAAAAGGGGAAATCCACGCGTTGCTGGGCGAAAACGGCTCGGGCAAGACAACGCTGATGAATATACTCACCGGCGTCTACCAGCAGGACGAAGGGTCGATCTACGTGGGCGGCGAGAAGGTGTTCTTCCATTCTCCCGCCGATTCGCTGCGCGCGGGTCTGGGCATGATCCATCAGCATGTGAAGCTGGTGGAGCCTTTGACGGTGGAGGAGAACATCGCCGCCAGCGTGGACCGGAGCGTGTTCGTCCGGAGGAAGAAGATGCGCGCGAAAATCCGCGCCATCGCGGGCATGTACGGCTTTTCGGTGGACCCGGCGAAGATGGTCTATCAGCTCTCCGTGGGGGAAAAGCAGGCGGTGGAAATCCTGAAAGCGTTCTACCGGGGCGCCTCGGTGCTGATTCTGGACGAGCCGACCTCGGTTTTAACGCCGCAGGAATCCCAGGCGCTCTTTGAGACGCTGATCAAAATGAAGAACGAGGGCTGCGCCATCGTCCTGATTACCCACAAGATGAGCGAGGTCTTTGAGGCGAGCGACCGGGTGACCGTTCTGCGCCGGGGCGAGGCCGTGTTTTCCGCGCTGACGGCGGAAACCACGCGGCAGGAGCTGACGGAAAAGATGGTGGGCCGCGCGGTGTCGATGGACATCCCGCGTTCGATGAAGAGCGCCCTCGGGGGGGACGCGCTCCGCGTCCGGGGTCTCACGGTCGAAAACAAGGCGGGCAAGCGGCTGCTCGACGAGGTGACGCTGACCGTTGGGCGCGGGGAGATCCACGGGATCGCCGGAATCGCGGGCAGCGGGCAGAAGGAATTGTGCGAGGCCGTCGCGGGTCTTGCGCGCGTGAGGGCCGGAAGCATCCTCCTGAACGGCCGGGAGATCGCGGGGAAGACCGCGCGAGCGCTTCTCAAAGAGAAGGTCAGGATCGGCTTTGTTCCGGAAGACCGCATGTCGATGGGGTTGGCAGGCGCGCTGAGCGTTTCGGACAACTTGCTCATGCGCGGCCTGGACGAGACGAAGGGCATCTTTCTGGACGGCCGGAGGAGCGACCGGCGGGCGCGCGCCATCATCGAAAAATACGAAATCAGCGCGGCAGGGCCGGGCCAGCCGGTGAAGGATCTCTCGGGCGGCAACATCCAGAAGGTGCTATTGGGGCGGGAGCTGGAACGGGAGCCGGATTTCCTGATCGCCGCGTACCCCACCCGGGGGCTAGACATCGGCGCGGCCAACTTTGTCTATGAGATGCTGAACCGCGCGAAGGAACGGGGCATAGGCATCCTGTTCGTGGGCGAGGATCTGGACGTACTGATGAACCTGTGCGACCGGATTTCGGTACTGCACGCCGGGCGGCTGATGGGTACGGTGAACGCGGGGACGGTCACAAAGGAGAAGCTGGGGCTTCTCATGACCGGGTCCGGAGGGGAGGAAGCGCATGCTTAGCATCGTCAAAAAGAACAAGGCGGGCCGCTCCTGGCTGATCCGGCCGCTGTCCATCCTCATCGCGCTGGGTGTGGGCGCGCTGGTCATCGCCATGCTGGGCTACAATCCCTTTGAGATTTACCGCGAAATCGTGGCGGGCGCGCTGGGCAGCGCCTACAACCTGAAGTAAGTGGTGCGCACCACCGTGCCGCTCCTTCTGATGGCGCTGGGCGTCACCCTGTGCTTCCGGCTTCAGTTTTTCAACATCGGCGCGGAAGGGCAGTTCTTCATGGGCGCGACCGCGGCGTCGGCCGTGGCGCTGAATTACCCCGACCTGGCTGCGCCGGTTCTGATCCCGCTGATGCTCCTGGCCGCGCTGATTGGCGGCGGACTGTGGTGCCTGATCCCGGCGCTGCTCAAGCTGCGCTTTGGCACCAACGAGACGCTGGTGACACTGATGCTCAACTACATCGCGGTGAAGATCGTGGCCTACCTTCAGTTCGGACCCTGGAAGGACCCGACCTCGATGGGCTACCCCACCATCCCGCTGTTTTCCGACAATGCCGTGCTGCCCGATCTATTTGGCATCCACATCGGCTGGGTGATCGCCGCCTTCCTCTTTGTGATCGTCTATCTGCTGCTTTCCAGGACGAAGTACGGCTATCAGATCAACGTCATGGGCGAGAATCCGCTGACGGCCCGGTACGCGGGTTTTAACGCCACCTGGCTTCTGATCGTCACGGTGATGCTGGGCGGCGGGTTGTGCGGCGTGGCGGGCTTCATCCAGGCTTCCGCCATCGAGGGTTCGCTGACCTATACGCTCTCCAGCGGTTGGGGCTATACGGCCATCATCGTGGCCTGGCTTGGCAAGCTGAAGCCCATTCCGGTTTTGGTGGCGACGCTTCTGATCGCGGTACTCCTGCAGGGCTGCGCCTACATCCAGATCTCGCTGAACGTGCCGTATTTCATGGCCAACATCATCCAGGGCGTGATCCTGTTCTTTGTACTGGCCAGCGAGTTTTTCTCCAGCTATCGCTTTGTCTGGAAGCGGGAAGAAAAGGAGGCGGTGTAAACGTGTGGGGAAATGACGCGGCCCTGTTCTTTCAGACCGCCATCATCATGGGAACGCCGCTTCTGTTCGCCACGCTGGGCGAGATCCTGACCGAGAAGGCCGGGCATCTGAACCTTGGCGTGGAGGGCATGATGCTCATGGGCGCCTCGTTCGGTTTTTTTGTGGGCTACAATACCGGGAACCCGGTTCTTGCGGTGCTGGCGGCGGGTTTTGCGGGCGCGCTGGGCGCGCTGGTCTTCGCGGTGCTCACCGTCACCTTCCGCACCAACCAGATGGTGACCGGTTTTACGCTGACGATCTTCCTGACGGGCGTCGCCAACTTCCTCGGAAACAGCCTGGGGAACCTGACGCTGTCGCCCGAATTCATCCGGGCCGTGGGGCCCCGGTCCCTCCCCGGTCTATCGCGGATTCCTTTTCTGGGCACGGCGCTGTTTCAGCAGAACGACTACGTCTACTTTGGCCTGATCGCCGCGGCGGCCGTCTGGTTCTACCTGTACAAGACGCGGTTCGGCCTGGCGCTGCGCATGGTGGGCGAAAACCCAGCCGCGGCGGAGGTGGCGGGTATCAAGGTTACCTTGTATAAATACGTCCACATCATCGCGGGCGGTTTTCTGTGCGGCCTGGGCGGCGCCTGCCTGACGCTCGTCATCGTGCCGCGCTGGCAGGAGTCCGTGACCGCCGGCATGGGCTGGATCGCCATCGCGCTGGTCATCTTCGCGACGTGGAACCCGTTCAAGGCGATTCTGGGCGCGTACCTGTTCGGCGCGCTGCGCTGCCTTACCTTCAAGCTGCAGAATGTGCCGCTGCAGATTGGAGGCCTGCAGATTTCCATTCCGTCGCAGATCCTGGACCTTCTGCCCTACGTCATGACCATCGTGGTGCTCGTTCTGACCACCATGGGCAAGCGGCGGGAGAACAGCGCGCCGGGGTGGCTGGGCAAGGCCTATTTCCGCGAAGACCGGTGACGTTTTTTATGGTATAATGTCATACGAGAAAAGAGGGATTCGTTGATGGGACAGGTTTACATTAAAAACGCGTATGTTGTGACGATGAACGATCAGGGAACCGTCTATAAAAACGGCGGCGTGCTGGTGGACGGCGACAGGATCACCGCCGTCGGCAAGGTGGACCCGGCGCTTCTCAGGCCGGACGCCGAAGTATTGAACGGGAGCGGCAAGTATGTGCTGCCCGGCCTTGTGAACACCCATGTACACACCTCGCAGCAGCTGGGCCGCGGCCTGGGCGACGATGTGAACCTGCTCACCTGGCTGCATGAGCGCATCTGGCCCTATGAGAGCAACATGACCGAGGAGGATTCCTATATCTCCACCCTCCTGTGCTGCCTGGAGCAGATCCGCGCGGGCGTCACCAGCTTTGCCGAGCCGGGCGGGCAGTTTGTCAGCGGTATGGTCCGCGGCGTGACCGAAGCGGGCCTGCGCGCAAAGCTTGCCAAGTCCGTCATGGACTGCGGGGAGGGTCTGCCCGCCGTGTGGCAGAAGACCGCCGGGGAGGAGCTGGACAAGCAGGAGGACGACCTGAAGCGGTTCCACAACACCGCGGACGGGCGGGTGCAGGTGTGGTTCGGCCTGCGCACCATCTTCAATAACTCCGACGACCTGATCGTTCGCAGCAAGGCGCTCGCCGACAAGTACGGCGTGGGCCTCCACATGCACGTGGCGGAAGTGAAGGACGAAATCGATTTTACCACGGCCAAGTACGGCGAAGGCACTGTTTCGCACCTCAACCGGCTGGGCGTTCTTGACAAAAACCTTCTGGCGGTGCATACCGTCTGGCTCACCGACGAAGAGGTGGAGATGTTCCGCGTCCACGACGTGAAGGTCTCCCACAACCCGGCGGCGGCCATGCGGGTGCTCGGGTTTGCCAAGGTTCCCAAGATGTACCGGGAGGGTATCTGCGTGACCATCGGCACCGACGGCGCGCCCTCCAGCAACCGCATGGACATGGTGGACGAGATGTGGCTCACCTCGCTGATCCACAAGGGCTGGCGGCTCGATCCCACCGTGATGAAGGCGCAGGAAATCCTGACCATGGCCACGCGCAACGGCGCGCGCGCCCTGATGGACGAGCACCTGTACGGGAGCCTGGAGGCGGGCAAGAAGGCGGACCTGATCGTCGTCAACCCCGACTCGGCGTCCATGCTGCCGCTGCACGACCCCATCGCCAATCTGGTGACGGCCATGCACTCCTCCAACGTGGAAAGCACGATGTGCGACGGGAAGTGGCTGATGAAAAAGCGCGTGATCAAGTCCCTCGACGAGCGCGCCATCCTGAAAGAAGCAAAAAAACACGCCGCCGCGATCGTGAAGCGCGCCGGCATCCATCTGCCGGATCGTTTCGCCACCGTGGAGCTTTGACGAAACGAAGGACGACCGCCGAAGCTAAGCATTTTCTAGAAGCAGTTTGTACAAGAAACCGACCTTCGTGAACGCACAGAAGGTCGGTTTTTCATTTGCGAGAAAGTTCCGTTGAATTGGTATTCATCATTCGCATGGATATCCGCTGAGGATGGAGAGGCACTGATTTGATCGGTACCGGTATTCTTTGGACATGTGCGCTGATGCCGCCGTACGGATCAAGCCGTGCCGGGACGCGCGACGGAATCGCGTTCGACGAGGCTGGGCGAAAGCAGGATGGTTTTCGGCATGGCCTTGCCTTTCTGTGCTTCCAGAATGATGTTCACCGCGTTTTCGGCGATCTCCCGCTCGGGGAAGGCCAGCGAGGTCAGCGCGGGCGCGCTGAAGCGGGTTAGGGTATCGTCAAGGCCCACCAGGGACACATGCTGCGGCACCTTCAGGTTGCGTTCGTACAGATACCGCCCGACACCCACCAGCAGTTCGTCCGCGGCAATGACGGCGGTGGGGCATTCGCGCGCCTCGCAATACGCATGCATCGCCTTGTATCCTGTGGCCATGCTGTAATCGGGCACGGGCACATACGCGCCGGTTTCCGCGCAGTTCAGCGCTTCGCAGGCGGATTTAAAGCCGTTAATCCGGGTGATTTCCACTTCGCGCCCGGTGATTTCCGGCCCCAAGAAGACGATTCGCCTGTGGCCGTACCGAACCAGGTGCTGCACTGCCAGGAACATGCCCTCCCGCGCGTTGATCAGGACCTTGTTGACGCCAAAGATGTCCGGAGCGCGCTCGATCATCACAATCGGGATGGGCAGGTTCATGATGAACTTCCGGATGGCCAGGAAATCAAACGTATCGCCCAGCGCGTTGAAGATGACCCCGCACGCGTTGTAACTGCGCAATGAATTAATATAGGAGGTGATCTGAATCGAATTCACCTCGGCGCCGATGTTGATCGCGATGATGTTGTAGCCGTTCGCCAGCGCCACGTGGTTTACGCTGTCCGCCAGTCGGGGAAACAGGATGTTGGAGGCCGTGTCCGGCGTCAGAAGCCCAATCACCCGAGAGGCGGGCGCGACATCCGGCGCCACGCTCTCCACGGGCACATAGCCCAGCGACAGCATCGCTTCCTCCACGGCATGCCGCTTGTCCTGCGATACGTATCCATTGTTGCGAACCACGCGCGAAACCGTCGCCGCCGATACGTTGGCCAGCAGCGCGATATCCTGCAGTCGAATTTTTTTCACATTTCATCCCCATCTCGCAAGCGCGCATCATGATCCGGAACAGCCGAATCATGTCAACCATATAGAATAGAATATCCATTTTTCAGGGTTTTGTCAATGGGAAAAGCCCGCCGGCGGCGGAATTGCAAACAAAATGCGCCGGGACAGAGTGAAAATTTCTCTATAATATGAAAATTACAGTTGACAAAATCTGAATGCAATCATATAATATCCATAGTTGCCGTCGCGGTATTCATTACAATCATTTCAAGGGGGAACATCTCGTGAAGCAGCTATTTATGGTTGGTCCGCGTCAAAGCGTTATCAAGGATGTGCCCGATCTCAAGGCGGCGCCTGGGACCGTCCTGATCCGGGTGAAGTACACCGGCCTGTGCATGAGCGACTGGCACCCGTGGGCGGAGGCCCAGGAAGGCCTGACGCTGGGCCACGAGCCGCTCGGCACGGTCGTCGAGGTCGGCGAGGGCGTGACAAGGTTCAAAGTCGGAGACAAGGTGACGGGCATGGCCTGTACCCCCACCTATGCGGAATACTGCCTGATGCGCGAGGAACTGACCTTGCCGGTGCCCAAGGAACTGGCCGACGAGGACGCGCTCGGCGAACCGCTGGGTTGCCTGGTCAGCGCCGCGAGCAAGATGAAGCCCCGAAAGGTGGGCGACACCGTGGTGGTCGTCGGCACCGGCTACATGGGGCTGGGCATGGTCTCGCTGTTCCGGCTGCATGGCGCGGCCAAGGTCATCGCCATCGATCCGCGCGAGGAAGCCCGTGAAAACGCGCTTCGCATGGGCGCGACCACGGTCTATCACCCGGACGAAATCCCGGACGAGTACCGGTTTACGGATTTCGTCGTGGGCGGCGGCGTCGCCAAGACCGGCTTTCCCCTGGTGCAGGAATTTGCGGGTACCGAAAGCGCGCTGCGCCTGGCCGGTGATCTGACCGGTATCAGCGGCACGCTGGGCATCGGCGGCTGGCACCAGGGCGGCGATCGCACGCTGGATATCCGCCAGTGGGGCTGGAAAGGCCTCACCGTGATCAACACCCATGAGCGCGACGCCTTGTACCAGATCGCCTGCGCGAAGAACGCGCTGGACATGCTGGTATCCGGCATGTGGAATTTCAAGGGCATGGTGCGCAACGTCTATGGCCTGGACGAATTCGACAAGGCCAATACGGACATGGAAATCATGCCCCGCGGGTTTATCAAAGGCGTGGTGCGCTGCACCGATTACTGAGTATGAATCCGGCAACCGGCTGATTTTGCCGGTTGCCGGAGCCCTGTCCCTTGGGAATCCGCCGGGAGACCGCTTGATACTCGCAAAAAGAGAGGCCGCAATCATGACTTTCAGCGTCAACACCTTTTGCCTGTTCGGAGACATGCCCCTCGAGGACGCGTTTCATCGTATGCGCGAGGCGGGCTACGACACTTTTGAACAGTGGACCATTCCGGAAGACCGTGTTTTGCCCATGCGAGCGGCCATGGAAGCCGGCGGGGTGAAGCTGTCGGCGTTCTGCCCGGATGAATTTGTGCTGAACGACGAGCGCGCGCACGACCGGTATGAAGCCGCTATGCTGCGCGCCCTGAGCCGCGCGCGCGTTCTGAACTGCCCGGCCCTGATTACGCAGGTGGGGCAGGCGACGGACTTTCCGCGTCCGGCCCAGCATGACGCGATCGTGAAGGGGCTTCGGCGCATGGCTCCGCACCTGGAAAAGGCGAACGTCACATTGCTTGTGGAACCGCTGAATGATGTGAAGGATCACCCCGGCTACTACCTGACCAGCTCCGAGGAGGGGTTCGAAATCATTCGGGCGGTTCAGTCTCCCCGCGTCAAGCTGCTGTTTGACATCTACCATCAGGTACACATGGGCGAGGACGTGCTGAGCCAGATCCGCGGCAACATCCCCCTGATCGGCCATTTCCACATTGCCGGGCATCCGAACCGCGACGCGGAGCTGTTTGCGGGCTTCGATTACCGGCCCGTGCTTGAAATGATCCGGGACAGCGGGACGCAGGCGCCCGTCGGGCTGGAACTGTTCTCCGGGAGCGTGCAGCGGTCGATGGCTCTTTTGGAAGCGCTGAAGGCGTATCGCTGACGCGCGGCGGGAGCGGTTCGGGCGATCCGCAAAGTTTCGTACTGCTTCATTCGCTTCCGGCGACCTGCGCGCCGGAAGCGAAGTTTGCGCCACCGGTGCGTGTGATATGCTCCCCCTATAGTAGACAGTGGAAAAAACAAAACCACTGCTAAATGAAGGGGGAGCATTATCATGCCACGGAAGGAGAAGATCAGAGCGGAGGAGAAGATCGCCGCAGTCGAGGCATGGCAGCAAGGCAGAATGAGTAAGGGGGGGATCGCACGTAACTTCGGGATAGCCAAGAAGACCTTTCTTCAGTGGATCATGCTGTATGAGACACGAGGGGGAGAAGGGCTGATGCGTCCGTCTCAGAACAGAAGGTATAGCCCAAGCCTCAAAATGCAAGTCGTACAGGAATATCTGTCCGGGCAAGGGTCTCAGCTTGAGCTGTGCAAGAAGTATTCGATCAGCCATCCATATATGGTTTCGGTATGGGTCAAGCGGTATAATGGTCATAAGGGATTCAAACAACCGAACAGCGGGAGTGAGATCTATATGACCAAGGGACGCACAACGACGTTGGAAGAGCGGATCGAGATCGTCAGGTACTGCATTGAGCAGGGCAAGGACTACGGCTCGGCGATTGAGCGGTATCAGGTATCGTACCAGCAGGTCTACAGTTGGGTACGCAAGTACGAGGAACTGGGGATTGCCGGGCTGAGCGACAAGCGCGGCAAGCGCAAGACGCTGGAGGAAATGACGGAGGTAGAGCGCCTACGGGCAGAGAACCGGATGCTGCAGGCGGAGAACAGGCGCAAGGAGATGGAGATCGAAGTCCTAAAAAAACTGCAGGAGGTCGAAAGGAGGCGACGCTGAGCGGCGTCCGGCAAGAGGCGCTGTACGTTACCATATCTGAGTTGAACCGGGAGAAATGTCGTTCAGTCGAGGCATTGTGCGAGATTCTGGACCTGAGCCGCTCTTCGTACTACAAATGGCGCAACCGAACTAAGAGCGCGCATGAGTTGGAGAGCGAGGATCTTTTGCATAAGATCGGCTATCTCTACACCGAGTACAATGGGGTTTACGGATACCGAAGGATTACGGATGAATTGAAAGCCCAATACCATACCCGCTACAACGAGAAGCGGATTCACCGGTTGATGCGGTTCGTTGGTTTGAAGTCCGTGATCCGAAGAACGAGGTCTCAGTACCAGCGCTCTACGCCGGAAGTGACGGCAGAGAACATCCTGAACCGTGACTTCACCGCTCAAAACCTCAACGAGAAGTGGGTGACCGACGTGACCGAGTTCAAGTACGGAAACGGCGGGAAGCTGTACCTGAGCGCGGTTCTCGACCTCAAGGACAAGGGGATCATCTCGTTCGCACATGGCAGGTCCAACAACAATCTGCTCGTATCCGATACCTTTGACTTGGCTGTCGAGAAGTATCCCGGCGCACACCCGCTATTTCACAGCGACCGCGGCTTCCAGTACACCAGCAGGGCGTTCAAGGCGAGGCTGGACGAGGCGGGAATGACACAGAGCATGTCGCGCGTGGGCCGCTGCCTGGACAACGGCCCGATGGAGGGGTTCTGGGGAATCCTCAAGTGCGAGATGTACTACCTTGCCTCCTTTGAAGACTACGACAGCCTGGCGGCGGCGATTGAAAGCTACATCCTCTTCTACAACTACGAACGTAGGCAGAGAAAGCTGGATCGGCTTGCACCCATGTCCTACCGCCAGTTGCTCGAAAGTGCGGCATAACGTTGGACCCCGCGCGCGGCGAGGTCCAACGGCCTTTCATTTTTTCATCTGTCTACTTGACGGGGAGCGGTTCAGTGCACTGGTGGCGCAAACAGTACCCTAGGTCAGCGCGCCGCCCGGAAATTCCGGAGAATTTCAGGCTCGCGCAGGACTATGTCGCTCTCCACTTTGGCGTAGCGCTGCATTTCACGCCGAA